>CAVIVB010000033.1:5685-10018 GCA_963645785.1 bacterium | reverse complement strand
AGCGCGAGATGGGGCATGGCGTGGTGACATATCTCGTGGACGAAAGCCGCGAAAGTCAACAGGCGATGCGCGAGATTATCAATACGCATTGGGGTGAGGATGCGAACCCGTGGTGCTTGTTGCACGGTGATGGCAAGGGTAACTTGAGCGACGGGGCGAATGGGAGTTATAGCGCACGGTACTATTGGGAGCATTACAACACATTGCCGAAGCGCGTCGCGTTCAAGAATGGGGAACTCCTTGCGTTTATGGCGACGGATAAACAGGCAACACTACAAGAAACAACCCCAAATGAACTGTGGCAGGATTATGTATCCTATGTAGAGGAGCTTGGTGCCAAAGGTGACAGGGCCCATATATTATCATATGAAGCGTGGCTCATCAAAAACCATCCCGAAGTGCCAATCGCCAAAGGCGTCGTGCAATGGTGGGATCGCAGAGGCAAATCACACGCGAACATTCCAATGGGCAATAAGCCAATCCCGAACGATCGCTTCGGTCGGTGGGGCAACTACGAACTCGTCAATGGCGAAATCGTCCGTGGTAAGGGTTTTGAGAAAGGCGTGCAAGGACAGGATGGCTACCGCCTGTGGGACGACGATGAAGATAGGTATTGCCTCATCGATGCGCAAGACAACGGCATTCGGCGCACATGGACGCACTATGGCGACCCACTCTCGTATACAGACAAGAATCGGCACCTTTCGTTCTTGGTAAGCGGACATAATTCGAGGGCTCATGATTTCGGTATTCCATACGTATATTATGTTGCCGCGGGCGATAACCCACTTGTATCTCCTTCGATTAAGTTCGCGCCAAACGGCGAAATAATATCTATCGAAAGCTCCGTCACGCCTGAAATAAAGGAAAAGATTCTCGCGTTCAAGGCGGAGGCGGACCGCATCTTGGCGGAGGAGGAGGCGAACAATCCGAACCATAAGATGCACTATTCCATCTTCATCGGGGAATACGGCGCGGCGCATATCAATACCGTCCAAGGCCTCACCAAGGACCTCGACACCGCCAAAGCCATGCTCGCGGATAAACAGTGGGCTTCCCTCTCCCCCGAAGAGCAACGCAAAATCGCCTTCGCCACAGGATGGCAACAAGGTGCCGATGGGAAGTGGCGGCACGAATGGCTCGACCTCGACCGCGACGCCATCGTCAAGTCCCTCTACTCACACGTCCTCGACCTCTACAGGAATTACGACGAATCCCCTGCCCCATTCATCGCCGCGAAGCTCGATAAGTTCCTCTCGCCCGAACTGAAGGAAGCCTATCCACAGCTCGCCGAGATGGGCCTCCACTTCCTGCGCCACGCCCCCGATAAATATTGGGGACGGGAATGCGGAACGTATATCGATATCTCCACAGACTGCGTGAATTCAGGCGTGGACGACTTCCTCAACACGCTCAACCACGAAGTCCAACACGCCGTCCAAGACATCGAAGGCTTCGCCAAAGGATCGAACTACGACCTCGAAGAAACTCTCATCCGCACCTCGGGCGAATACGACCTCCCCATCTACGAGGACTACCAAGAAGCGGAAAATGACATGTACAAAAATGGGAGCATCCTCCGCGCCAAAATCGGTGAGGCCCTCGTGCCCTACGCCATCAAGTGCCTCAAGGAATGGTATGGCGCATCCGTCGCAGACGATGGCACCATCTCCTACCCCGCCAACAATGAGATGGGCTTTTTCTCCCTCTGCGGCCAAAAGGTTGAATCGACGGACGACATTCGGTGGGTTATCTCGGATGCCTGCGTCGATAAGATTAACATCAATTGGGAAGCCGTCCTCGAACACGGTCAATTCGAAACGCTTCAAGACCTCCACAACTTCTTCTCCTCCATTGAGCTGGGTGACCTCGAAGGCTACCTCGAAATCAATGACGAGGAATCCCCTGTCGCCAAAGCCTTCCTCGAAGCCTTTGCGCCTCAGGTGAATGAGGCTCTCCGCGCATCAATCGCCGCGGATAAAACCTACGCCGAAATCTCCTATCGCTATAACACCTTCCCCATCCTCGAAGCCAATCGAAACTACCATCGCGCGGCAGGCGAGGTCGAGGCACGTAACGCCGCTCGCCGCGCGTACGCCCTCTCTCAAATGGCCAAGGACCTAATCCAAGATACAGAGGATGTCCCACGCAACGAACAAACCGTGCGCTTCTCTCTCCACGTGGGCGATTCCCTCGATAACAAGGATACGTATAACCACTTCAAAGACTTCTTGTCTGTGCGCAATACGGCTCCCGCTCGCCCGCTCCCTGCAACGGCCGAGCCAAAGGATGTCGCTCGCTACTTCGCTGAAAACCTCCTCGGCAAAACCCTCATTATGCCCGACGGCGAACCTTTCGCGCTCAAGATGGGCCACTTCTATCGCCTCGTCTGTGAAGGCGATGATAAGGGATTCGTCGAAGGCTTTACGAGTGGCAAAGAAGCTTTCCAGGCTATCCTCGATGGCAAGGTCACCACCTCCCAAATCCGCGGCTACAAACAAGACCGCGCCCTGATGATGCCCTTCCTCTCGGATGTCGTCGAACACCCGTCCGTCATCTTGCAAAGCGGAAACGTCTCCCAATTCATCAAACGCTATGAAGCAGAGGATGGCCGCGCCATGACCGCCGTCTTCCGCGTCATCGATGATGGACGCAAGATCCTTTCCTTCCACGGCTTTAGTGCGCGATATGGCGAGTTAAAACATTACCGCATCACCTACCTGGATGACGCGGCAAAGGTCGGAACGTCCCCGACAACGGCTGTTGTACAAGGGATACAATCCCCCGCAGCTAGCCATATTATACCATATTCTGATCTCGAAAGTCAAGCGCGAAATTCGCACTTTTCCATCTCCCACGTCTACACGGGGTCAAGCGCGGACTTCGACAACCCCTCCCTCGCTTTCGCAAGTAGTGATTCCGTCTACGGGAAGGGTATCTACGGCTCAGGCTCGCAGGATGAAGCCAAAGACTATGGCTTGCACCAAATCCTTGAACAGACCTTCTTCACCGACCGTCCCAAGGGCGATACCTCTCACCTCCTCTTCACACTCAAGGACCTCTCGCCCATCATCAAAAAGAATATCAAGGCGCAAATCCAAGAACAGGGCCTCGACGCCAAAGCCGTCGATAACTCCCTCCGCCGCTTCCAAACGCGCGGCGAAGATAAACACCCAATCAACGCCAAACACCCACTCGACGTCGCCATCGGGCGCGACATCATCTTCGGCTTGCGGAGCTTCTTCTCCAACAAAATCGAGAAGGAACTCTCCCGCAAGAAGGGCGAATCGACAGGCCTCTTCAACGACCGCGTCCGTGCCGCGGCAGAAGAGGCACTCCGCAAATTCCTCGTCTCCGCAGACGTCGATGGCTACATCTACCCCAACGAACAAAACCTCGCAGAGAACGAACTCACGGGCAATTGGGATGATCACCGCTACGAGAAGGACTATCGCTTCGCCAACTTCGTCTCCTTCCGCGACGACAACATCCGCATCGACCATAAGTGGATTGATGGCAAGAAGCTCTTCTCTCTCTCCAATACGGCCAATGTCTCTCTCAAACATTACCTCGCACGTGAGGAGATGATGACAGGCCACGCCGTCGATCCACGCCGCGCCGCGCTCATCGCCCACGCCTTCGGCTACCAAGGCGACCTCCCCGCCTTCCTTGATGAGGTCCATGCAGAAGCCGCGGAACAAACGCGCATCCTCCGCTACATCGCCTCCAACCCCGCCGTCGAACGCGCCATCTCACGCGCAGGCGTCTCCGCCGCTTTCGAACAGGCCATCGAACGCGCTCGGAAAACAACACTCAAATTCTCGGCTGATGTCGACGCCAAAGCTCGCGCCGTCCAAAAAGCCTACGAACGCACCGTCCGTACAACCCACGGCGAGGACTATGAAACGATGCTCCGCCGCGATGGTATCGACCTCAACGCCATCCTCCGCGCTCTCGCACCTGAGACGCCCTCACGCGCAAAACCTGCCGCAAACGCAGAACCTTCAGACGCGGCATCGAATGACGCCACACACTCGCCCACACCTACGCCGCTCACGGATGCGCAGGGCCGCGAGGCCGCGTCTGCCGCCATCGAACGCGCTCAGGAGCTCATCGCAGAGGCTAAACGTTCCCTCCAAGAAAAGGAAACGAAGGAAGCTGAACGCGCCGCCAAACGCACCAACAACAACAAGAACACCAACGCCAACAACGAGAACGCAGACGCCGATGACGAAGCGGCCAACCCAACCGAAGGCCTCATCGCGCAAGCCTTCCACAAGGCAATCGCTGAGTCGGGTATCACACTCGATTCCCCAGCCGCCGTCGTCCAACT
>CAVIVB010000033.1:0-5637 GCA_963645785.1 bacterium | reverse complement strand
CCATCACCGAACGCTACATCCGCGAAAACCCTGCCTCCGTCGCTGACCTCGACCCCGCAGACGTCTTCGCCTCACCCATCGCTCGCGCCAAGTTCGCCGCGAATGTCGCCTCCTTCGCACTCTCCGTCGCCGACGCCTACGCGCCCTCACGCGCACGCGTCCGCATCGCGCAGAAGTGCCAAGCACTCAACGACCATTCCGTCAACTCCCTCGCGCGTATCGAAAAGGTCGCAACGGAAATCTTCAAAGACCTCAACCGCGATATCATTCGCCAATCGCGCAACTCCCTCATCAAGGAGATTCGTTCCATCGTCTCCTCACCTGCAAAACACTTCGCAGAGCGCATCGAACGAAAAGACCGAAAGGTCTCCGCAGATGTCCAACGCTACTGCAAGTTCGTCTTGTGGGCCATCAACCTCCCCGCTTCTCAAATCGAGACGGAAACAGACCGCCTCGAAGCCATCATCAAGGGCTATGCCTCCACCAACCACGAGACAGACGAAGCAAACCTCAAGTATCGGGACTTCAACGAGGCCCAACTCAAACTCCAACTCCTCGCCACCTTCGGCAACCTCCGCGCTAAAATGCCCGCAGAGCTCACCGAACTCCGCGACCACCTCGGCCAAATGGTCGATGAAGGCTCTTTCGACGCCATGTGCTTCTCCGAATCGTTCGAGAACGCCGTCCAGGCCGCCGTCCAGGCCGCCGCGCCTGCCATCGTCGGCAACCCCTCTCAGAAGGGCGTCCAACCTGAAAAAACTCCCTTCCTCTATTCCCTCGTCGGAATGTGGGAAACCAAGTGGCAACAACTCACCCGCTTCTGCCGCGATAAGACCACGCGCGACCGCTCGCGCCAAGCTATGGCTCGCATCGAGGACCTCATCCAAAGCTCCTACGACCGCCAATTCAACCACCTCGCAACCCAAAAACAACGCCTCTTGGCCGCTCTCAAAAATACCTACGGCTCAACCAAAGCCGCCAAACAAGCACTCACCCAACCTCTCGATGAATCCTTGTGGGCGCAACTCGACCGCGGCACTCAGCATACTCAATGGACCGTCGGTCGCCTCCTGCAAATGTACGTCTCGTGCATCCAAACGGAAGATTATGGCGATAACTGCGCCAAGTATAACCGCGGCGCGGACTACGTCGCCTTCCTCGAAGATACGATTAACGCACTCGACCCACGCCACATGCAACTTGTCGCGGCACTCCGTGAAATCTATTCTCAGCAGGGCGCAGAGCTGTCCGAGGTGTTCATGAAAACCGCAGGCGTCCCGCTCCTCACCCCAAACCGCAACTATATGCCTGTCGTCCCACTCCGTGATGTCGCCGTCGCAAAACGCGGCGAAGGCCGCGCCTACTCACCCTACGCCGCCTCCCTCACTCCGCGCGTCAAGCATGACCTCGACTTCGACCAAACCGCAGATATCATCGATGTCTTCCTCGACCGCGCAGAAGATGCCGCGCACACCGTCGGCTTCGCGGAAACAGGCTCTCTCATCATGGCTATCACACAGTCCGATGATATCCTCAATGCCCTCAGAAAGGAACATGGCAAAGCCGTCGCCGCGCAATGGAATAATTATATCCTCGATATCCTCGCAGGCACGCGCCGCGCCCAAACAGGTCGCGAAGCATCCTTCGCCAACCACCTCGCTCGCTATGCCTCGCGCCTCTATATCGGCCTCAACCCCGTCTCCTGGCTCAAGCAAATCGAATCCGTCCCCTGCTACGCCCTCTCCCTCGATGGCAATACAAAGGATGTCCTCGCCGCCTGCTCCTATTGGGCTCTCCGTCCAATCGAAGCCGCTCGCGTCGCGCACGACCTCTCTCAAACAAAAGCCTTCTCGGCTCGCTATGGCCTCGCCATCTCCCAAGAACTCAAATATGCCACAAAGGATGAAGGCGTCTTCAAATCTTGGTTCTCTCGCCTCATGGAAAAATCAATGAGCGGCGTCTACGTCTTCGATAAACTCGGCGTCTTCTTCCTCGCCCCCGTCTATCGCCGCAAACGCGCCGCGCTCGAACGCGACGGCGTCAGCCCAAATGAGGCAAGCGAAATGGCCGCCGCCTCCCTCATGCACATCATCGATAAAACCGCGCAGACCGCTCGCACAATCAACTCAACGGAACTCCAACGCGCAGGCGGCCTCGCCGCGCTCGTCCTCCAATTCAAGTCCGCGCCCGCTCAACAAACTCAATTCGAAATCGCCGCCGTCCAAGATGCGCTCTCGCGAAAGGACGATGTAAAGGCATGGAAAAAGGCTCTCGCCGTCATCACCATCAACCACATCATCGTCCCAACTATCAACTCCATCATCGAAAGTGCCTTCGCCATGCTCGTCAACCTCGACCTCCCTGACGAAGAAAAACGCAAACGCCTCCTCGCCATCCTCTGCGCCAACCTCCTCTCAGGTTCGTGGGGCTCCGTCGCCTTCCTCGGCGTCGTCATCGAAGGCGTCTCCTCTATGCTCTTCGACGCCCTCATCGAGGACCGCAAACCCTCCCTCTTCGCTCGCGACGCGAACCCAGTCCCAGCCATGACCGCCGTCGATACCGTCGTCTCCAACGTCTCCTTGGCCTCAAAAGCTATCGACGAATTCAATGAAGGCGATATCGAACAAGCGGTCATCGATATGCTCACCGCCGTCGGTGGCTCTCTCCCAGCTGTCGCCTGGCCAACAAAAACCGCCGCGAAAATCTATAAATCCGTAAAGGAGAAATAATCATGGCTCTCAAACCTAAACCTCGGATCTCACCCAATACCCCGCTCACGGATCCTGTCCGCGAACGCTACGCCGTCGAACGCGCCGCAGGCCTCGGCAAATCCGCCGCCTACCGAAAGGCTAACCCAAACGCAAAGAAAATGTCCGCGAATACTATCGCCGTCGCCGCCTCTCGCTTCGAATCGGAAGAGGAAATCCAAACACGCATTCAGGAAGTCCAAACAGACCTCCTCAAATCCTCCGATTCCCTCCTCTCGAAACAGCAACTCGCAGAACTCATCACCGATGAACTCCGCACCATGGCTAGGGAAGAAGGCGGCCTCGCCTCCGCCGCCTCACTCGTCGATAAGTACTGCAAAATGTTCGGCTTCTATACCCCTGAAAAAACCGAAGTCAACCTCAAATGCGCCGACGAATCAACCGTCAACGCAAAAGTCGCCTCTCTCCTAAATTTAACATGACCTAGCATCCCCCATCGCGCGAATCGCCTCCCGCATCTCCCCCAAATGTGACGCGTGGTCGTAATGCGCGGCCATCTCTAGATTCGTCCATCCCCCCAATCTCTTCGCCACATCCCCCGATACCCCCGCCTCCGCAAGCCTCGTCCGAAACGTGTGCCTCCACGAGTGAAAAGTGTAAACCGCCACGTCCATCCCCGCCGCCGCTAAGACACAACTGAACCGCACCCTCACCTTGCGCGGATAATCAACCCCATGCTCAGGCAGAATGAACCCCTCCACATCGCCGCCGCGTGCCTCTCGCTCCTCCTCTAATGCCGCCTCAAGCACAGGCGAAATCGGTATGCACACCGCAACACCGTGTTTCCGCGTCTTCGACGGTACCACACGAATCACCCGCTCCTTCCAATCTATCGACCCCCATTCAAGCTGTGCCACATCCCCATACCGTAGCCCCGTCCATCGCGCAATCATCGACGCCAAATACCATCCATGCCCAACCTTCCGCGCCTCCGCCAATACGCGCCGCTCCTCCTCCTCCGTGAATGCACCTCGCCGTACACTCGTCCCATCCGCATCGGGACACGCCGCAACCCACGGATTCTCAAGCCTCTTTCCCATCTGCCGCGCAACACGCCATATCCCCCCTAGGTATTGACAATACGTCCGCATCGTCTTGTTGGACTTCCCCTGCGCCTTCAGCTCTTTCACATACTCTCGCGCAATCCCCACATCCACATCAACCGCATCGATAACTTTCCGCTCCCCACACCATTCAACAAACCGCGCAAGCAAATTCCGCCGACTGATATCCATCTTGATCGACACATTCCGACCTTTCCCTTTCGCCCATTCATCATACACCCCTTGCATCCCATCGAGAGGTATCTGCACCCGTGCCGCTTTTCCATCTCGATACAGCGTGGAGAGAATCTTCTCCATTGTCATCCGTGGAAGGTGAGTTTCCTGTGCGAGCTTGACCGCATCATACACGGCCTGAGCTTTCTTTCGATTCTCTTTGTCTGCTATAGAGAATCCTGTTGATTTGACGACACGGACTTTTCGAGTCCGATATTCAAACCACCAAACATTACCGCGTCTAAACAGAGCCATACGTTTTAGTCCTTTCGCTGATGTACAAATCAAATCCGAACGAATGTTCCAACACCGTTCCAACAGTTTGTTGTGCGTGAAGATGCGTTATTACCTAATAAAACAAGGGGTTTGAGGCACATCTCCACTGGCTCGGGCGGCTGGATTCGAATCGGGGAAAATGTTAGATTTTTGAGGTTATCGTGAAGATTCTCCACCATATCCACCATTTCCAAGGCTACTGTTCCAACAGGCGTTCCAACACCTGTTTCCCGCCACCTTCTCCACCTGTTGGAATGTTTGTTGGAACGAATGGAAGTATGGCGAATGGGGGTCGAAGCGGTCGAAACGAGACGACGGGAAAGCCGTCCTTCCGGGAAGGAAGGGAAAAGGTGAAGACCACAAGCGGTGGTCAAATGTGCTAATCTAATCTGCATACGGCGTATATTATACCATATTTTAGGGCGTTTGTGTAGGGGGTATTTGCAAAAGAGTGCAAAAGGGGGCAAAAACTTTTTTCAACTTTTTTCATTTCCCCCCTTGACAAGGTGTCATAACCTATGGTATAATATGCGGCATCAAGACCGAGATAGGCTTGGTCGAGATAAAATTAGAAAGGCAAAGGTAAAAGTTATGTCAGACGAAGTAGCATTAGACAAGCGCAAAGTTTGCTTGGTCTTGCACATCGACACGGTGCGCAAGGCACAATCGCGCTTTGGGCTTCCGTGCGACAAGACTGCCGCGCCATCGTTGGTGCGAGCAATCGAGGAGGCAACACGTGATGTCAAGTTGACTGTCACGGAGTTGAAGGCAGTTAATGCCGAGATTCAGGAGAACATCAAAAAACGCGCCGCGAAACGCGCACAAAAGAAGGGAATGAAGTAAAATGAATAAGGTGAAGGTCAAGGTTGAACTTCCCGTGCATATTGGCACGAAACTCGATATTATTTGCAAGGAGTTAAATGTGACGCCTGAGCAGGTGATTCTTTCTTTGCTTCAAAAGGTGTCAGAACCCTCTACCAATGAACGGAGGCGGCGTAATTTTTGTGCCGTAAAAGGTTATGATACCTCAAAAGGTTCTGACACCCATCGTCGGGCGAAGGCGAAGTGAGGAGGCAGTTATGATGAAGGTGGAAGTAATCAAGGAGCAGAGAACGATGGTGCCGATGGCATTGGCGTTGTATGCGGACGTGAAGGCACGAGCGCAAGCGAATGGGCGTTGCGTTGGCCGTGAGGTCGCGAAAATCGTGGAGGCCGAGATGCTCCGCGAGGCGAGGAAGGCACGGAAGGCGCGAAAGGCGCAGGAGGTGTGCCATGGGTGATACGTTGTTGACGGAAGCGCGGAACATCTTGGCGCA
>CAVIVB010000032.1:0-10023 GCA_963645785.1 bacterium | reverse complement strand
CACTTCCCCGCCACAAGCAGGGGGGAGCAGCCCGTTGCAAAACGCGGGAGGCGGGGCTTACGCGGAGGAAAGTGCCGCGGTTAGAGGCCTTGAATGACCGCTTTCGCAGACGAAATCGTGTTGCCTTCGCAATCGAGGACGCCCGCGAATTCGGGGATCGACGACAAAACGCCGGAGACGTTCTTCAAGCGGAAAAGCAAGATGTAACGGCGATAGTGACGATTCGAAGTAAATGCCGCGGAAGGCGCCGAGTCGAGTCCTGCTTTGGCATCGCCGATGATGGTGGCGTGGTCGCCGAGGCCGAAGGCGATGAGGGGTCCGCCTGTGAGGGCAACGTCGTCCTTGGCTTCTTGGTCGGAGTATTCGGCGTCGGTTTCATAGCGCGCGATGAGGTCTTGTCCGCAGGCGCGATAGATGGCGCGGCCGCGATTGGTCTTTGGGTTGATGGCGGCGACGTACATGCCGTTGGTGACGCCGCGGACGATGCACGCGGCACTTTCTGGGTTCATGCCATTGGTTTCGGTTGGGACGCTGCCATCGTCGCCGTGGCCGTAGATTTGGTAGGGCGTTTTGGCGGGGTCGTCGGATGGGTTGGCGTAGGTGTTATGGAACATGAGGTGCTTGAGGCCGAGGCGATGGATGAGGCCGTTGACTTCGCTTTGATTGAGCGAGTAGTAGCAGAGGACGGGAATGAGGATTTTGGGAAGGCCTTTGTTGTGCTCGGCGATTGTTGCGGCGGTGGCATCGGTCGCGTCGGTTGGGCCTGTGTAGAAGCCGCCGGAAGCGAGGTTGGTGATGATGGTGGAGCCGAAGCCGTCAGAATTGCCGCGCTCGGTGCCAGAGGTTTTGGCTTCGAGGAGAGCGTCGAGGCGATTGAGGCGATTGCCTTCGAAGGAGAGGAAGCTTTCGACGCCGCGTTCGATGGCCTTTTGGTTGGCGAGCGAGACTTTTCGCGCGGCAGATTCCTTGACGCCGCCGAGCTTGTTGACGGCGAGGGTCGAGATGATGGCGATGATCGCGATGACCATCAAGAGTTCGATGAGGGTGAATGCTTTTTTCATGTTGCGTGTTCCTTTCGGTAAGAGTTATTTGACGATGTTGTTGAGGTCGTCCATGACGTTGCGTTCGCGGTCTGGAAGGACGTCTGGATCAGATTCATTTTCCTTCTTGAAGATGCCCATGTTGGGGCGGCCATCCGCGGCAGGATGCGAGGAGAGCGCTTGCATGAGTTCTTCGGAAATGCGGCCGCCTTCGTAGGGCGTCGAGATGACGTGCGGCTTGATGAGGACGATGAGTTCGGTGCGTTCCTTGGCTTTTTCGACGCCGCGGAAGAGCCAGCCGAGGAGCGGAATGGAGCCGAGGAATGGCGTGCGGGTGTAGACGTCCTTTTCGGTTTCGCGGATGAGGCCGCCGGCCATAACGGTCATGCCGTCCTTGGCGACGAAGGTTCCGGTGAGGGAGCGCGAGGAGACGATGTCGACCGAGGTTTGCGAGACGGCCGTCACGCTTTCGGAGGAGTAGATTGGGATGGAGGCGCCGTTCTTTTGGATTTCGGAGTTTTCTTGGAGGAGGCGCAGGGTGACGGTTTTATCGGAGTTGATGTTGGGCGTGATGAGGAGCATCGTGCCGACGTCTTCGTATTCAAATTCGGTCGCGGGGCTCACGACGCTTTGACGCTCGCCCATCACGACTTGGCCGGAGATGCCTTTGACGATGGGGTATTCTTGGCCGTCGAAGATGCGCGAGACTTCGTTATTCGCAACGAGGAGAGTTGGTGTTGCGAGGGTGCGGACCTTGCCGTCTTTTTGGAGGAGTTGGATGCGCGCGGCGATATTTTTGCTGACGACTTGGAAGCTCATGGCGCCAGCGAGGGCGGGGGATGAGGCGACAGGCGAGAAGCCTGGGAAGCCCGCGAGGAGATTGTCGGAGGAGCTTGTCACGTCGGTATTTTGTTCGCGATTGAAGCTGTAGCTGAAGTCGGCTTGGTAGTCGTCGGTGATATCGAGTTCGAGGACTTTGACTTCCATGAGGACCATTGGGGTTGGGATGTCGAGCTTCTTGACGAGGCGGCGAATTTCGTCCATGACGCGCACGTCTGAGGTGCGGACGATGAGGAGATTATTTTTGCGCGAGAGGGTGACGAAGATATTTGCCGCGCCAGGCGTGACGGAGGTGTAGACGGAGTCGAAGGCGTTGGTGGCGTGGGCGCGGTAGGCGGTTTCGAGGCGCTTGGCGTCGGTTGTAGAAAGGAGCGTGGAGCGGTCCGAGCCGAAGCGGCGAGTACGGATGCGTGGGTTGAGTTGGTCCCATTGCGTGAGGCGCGAGAGCATGTTGCCGCGGCTGAAGGAGAAGGTGCCGGAGCCGGATTGCGAGCCGGACGTGGACGAGGCTTGGGGCGATTCCATGGAGAGGAATTGTGAGCCGCCGTTGTCGTCGAGGACGCGGAAGCGGCGGAAGCGGCGCGAGAGGTCGTTTTCGTCATCGTCGTCCATTTCTTCTTCGCCGAGCGAGAGGAGCGTGCGGTCAGGGTAGAGGCCGTAGATGACGG
This sequence comes from bacterium, assembly GCA_963645785.1. Lineage (GTDB taxonomy): Bacteria > Verrucomicrobiota > Kiritimatiellia > RFP12 > UBA1067 > UBA1067. The sequence continues at coordinate 7,475 of CAVIVB010000032.1, read as the reverse complement.
AGGCGACTTCGATGACGTTGGGATAGAGGAGCGTGAAGGTTTCGGTGACTTCTTCGCGGAAGGTGGAAAGGTTGTCGTTGTACTCTTGCATCGTGGTGATGCGGATGACGTTGCCGTTGGGTTCGCGGCGGAACCAAAGGCCGGTCGCGCGGCAAACTTCCTCCACCGCCGCATCCGCCGTGACGTTACGTAGGAAGATCGAAACGGTCTTGTTGGCGGTTGCGTCGGAGGAGGAAATGTTCACGCCCGTTTGGTCGGCGACGAGGCGCATCAAGGTTGAGAGCGGCACCTTCTCGCTTTCGAGGTAGCGAATGAATTCGCTAGGCATATTGGTGGGCGCGTCGAGCGGTAGGTATGAGCCAGGCAGAAAGACGCCGCTTTTGCCAGATGAGGTTTCAAGCTCGACGCCGCCGACGGTCACCGATTTGATGGCAACGTCGACTTTTACGCCGTCGATTTGTTCTTGTAAAATACTGCCGCGGCGGACGGCGGTTGCGTGGGTGGGCGCGTCGCCGATGAGCGCGACGCCTTCGTTTGCGGCGCCGACGACGAGCGCGTGGAGGCGCATCGCTTTGGCGTCGGTGAGCTGTTGTTTGAGGCGGTCGGCCATGGCGCTTTGCGGGATGGTCGGGTCGTTATTGGCCGCGTGGGCGGCGGTGAAAAGTGCCGCGGTCAGGAGGATGGAGAGGATGTGTTTCATAAGTAGATTCCTTTCATTTTAGTTTGTGCCCGCCATGGCGAAGAGGGCCATAAAGAAGGCGATGTAGACGAAACCGACGATGGTGCCGGAGATACAAATTGCAACGGGCTCGATGAGCATACCAAAGCGTTTGATGGCGAGGGCAAGCAGCATTTCGTGAAAGCGCGCGAGCTCGGAAAAGGTTTCCGGCAAGGCGCCTGTGACTTCGCCAACCGCGACCATGCGGCGCAACATGGGCGTGAATTCAACGGCGGGGCGAAGGCTCGTTTCGAGGGATTCGCCGCGGAGGATGGCATCGTGGGAAGAAGCGACGCGGCGACGGAAACGGCGGTTTGTCATCAGACGCGCGGCAGTTGCAAGCGAATCAATGAGAGTAATACCCGACTCGGTCATAATTTGCATTGAACGCGAAAAAAGAGCTGTGCCCGCAAGGCGGAGGATGCGACCCGTGATGGGAATACAAAGGAGAAAAGCATCCTCCATTTCACGACCGATAGAGTGAAGACGAATAACGACCCAAACAAGAATTGCCGCGACAAGACCGATGAAAATGTGGAAACCATTGAATCGAACCCACATCGCAAAATCGAGCAGCATTTGCGTGATGGGCGGGAGCTCGGCACCGCCCGCTGTAAGAAATTCGGCCAGCTTCGGAATGACCGCAATGACGAGATACGCACTCACACCAATCGCCATTGAAACGGCAATGAAAGGATAGAGGAGCGCGTTCATGACAGCCATACGGAGATTGCGTTTCGTTTCCATTTGGTCCGCGGCGCGCGTCACCGCACGTTCCAATTCACCCGACTTTTCACCCACTTCCACAAGCCGCACAACGATCTCACTAAAGTGCCGCGGATGATTGGAAAGTGCCGCGGCAAAAGTATCGCCATGCTCAATCGTGTTGCGTACCTCTTGCCACGTTCGTTGGCCGCGCGACGAAAGGGATTGCTCCGCAACCGTCGCAAGCGATTTAACGAGTGTGACGCCACTTCGAAGCATCGATGCTAATTGCCTCAGCCCCATCTCCACATCAAAGCCCGTCATCGGCTTGAGCCATGCCGGATGCCAAAACGGCGGCAGCCCATCATGCGTGCGCACTTCCTCAATTGACAACACCACAACATGCTCCGTCCGCAACCTCACCATCAACGCCGAACGCGATTCCGCCTCGCGTTCTTGCGTGCGTGTGATGCCCATCGCATCGCGTGCTGTCACCTTGAAAAACATTAGTCGCCCACCGCCTTCATCACTTCCGCGACCGACGTCACGCCCGCCGCCACCTTTTCTGCCGCGTCTTTCCGCATCGGTTGAAACGCCGCGTCCCTATCGTCTGGCTCAAACAATTCAAACAAACCAATACGCCCCATGTAGCCGCGCCCACCGCATTCAGGACATCCCTTCGCACGATAAAACACCATCCCCGGCGTGCGCTCAAGCCCCAGCACCGCAAGCTCCGCATCCGTCGGCTCATACGCTTCGCGGCACTTTACACACAGCCGCCGCACAAGCCGTTGCGCCACCGCAAGACGCAACGTCGCCGTCACCAAGTTCGAATCCAACCCCATATCCACAAGGCGCGTCACCGTCGACTTCGCATCATTCGTATGAAGCGTCGACAAAACAAGATGCCCCGTCAGCGCGGACTTCACCGCCGCATCCAGCGAATCGCTATCGCGAATTTCGCCAATCATCACAACGTCGGGATCGTGCCGCAACAACGACTTCAACGCCTTCGCAAAATTCACCTTGTCCGACGAATCAACTTCCGCTTGCGACACGCCCGGCATCTCATATTCAATTGGATCCTCCACCGTCAAAATGTTGAGCGGCTCGCCCTTGAGAAGTTCATTAATCGCGGCATAAAGTGTCGTCGTCTTGCCACTCCCCGTTGGACCCGTCAGCAACACCAAACCATACGGACGGCGAATCACCTTGTCCATAATCGCACGATCGCGCGGCAACATTCCCAAATCATCGAGCGTCAAACGCTTGCCACCCGTCTCCAATAAACGCAGCGTAATGCGCTCGCCATGCCGCACCGGCAGCGTCGCCATTCGCACATCGAGCGGCGCTTGCGCAAACCCGCCCATCCCCACCGGCTGCCACGTAAACCCACCATCTTGCGGCGCACGCCGCTCCGCAATATCCAACGACGCCAACACCTTCAACCGACTCGTCAGCGCACTCTGCATCGCCGCCGGAATCCGTAGCACTTCCTCCAACTGCCCATCCACACGAAAGCGCACCCGCACCGAATCCGCAAACGGATCAAAGTGCACATCCGACGCATGCAAGAAAAGCCCCGCACGCAAAATGCGATCCACCAATTGCACGCTATCCGTCAGCGCCTCAGCATGCGCGAGTAATTGTTCAGCGGCGAGCATGATGCAACCTTTCCTTGAGCTGTTCCGGATTCTTTGAATGCGCAATCGCAAGCTCCTCACTAATCTTGCCCGTCGCATACAATTCGCACAACGACTGGTCCATCGTCCGCATCCCAACCGCGCCCCCCGTCTCAATCACCGAATACAATTGCGCACTCCGCCCCATCGCAATCAAGTTCGCCGCCGCCGTCGTATTCACCAACAATTCACACGCCGGGCACCGCCCCGTATGGTCCATCTTCGGCAACAACCTCTGCGCAAAAATGCCGCGCAACACCAACGCCAACTGCCGCCGCACGCTATTTTGCTCATCCGACGGAAACACCGAAACAAGCCTCTCCACCGCCCCTGCGCAATCCCCCGCATGCAACGTCGTAAATACCAAATGCCCCGTCTCCGCCGCCCGCAGCGCCGTCCGAATCGTCTCCAAATCACGTATCTCCCCAACCAAAATCACATCCGGATCCTGCCGCAACGATTCCACAAGCGCATCATTAAAACTCTTCGCATCGCGCCCCACCTGCCGCTGATTCACCAAACACAAACTCGACTGATGCACATATTCAATCGGATCCTCAATCGTAATAATGTGCCCCGCACGCGAATGATTAATCCGATCCAAAATCGTCGCCAGCGTCGTTGACTTCCCACTCCCCGTCGGCCCCGACACCACCACCAGCCCATCCGTCTCCTCGCAAAATCCTTCCACGCGCGCCGGCAACCCCAACTCTTCAAACCCACGAAACTCCGCATCAAGCCGCCTCAATGCCACCGCATGATGCGACGATTCACGAAACACATTAAACCGATACCTCACCCCAGCCGGGCTCGTCAACGCCCCATCAATCGCCCCTTCATTCAACAACATCACGCGCAACCTCTCCGTCCCATCCGGGCACCCAATCGGCAGCGTATACATCCCCAACTCCATCGCAATCGCGTCCACCGCCTTCATATCAAACGGCGCCAAGCCCCCCTTCTCAACCAAACTGCCGCGAATCCGAAAACGCGGCCGCTCATTCACCGCCAAATGAATGTCGCTCGCGCCAAACTCTTCGCACAACGCCAATAAATTCTGCAACAATTCGCTCATCTCATTTCTCCTTATAACCAAATCGTTAGCACCCACCGACCATGCCGCCCCTCGCGCATCTCCACCTTCTCCACCACAACCGCCATCTCGCGCGCGGCAAAAATTTCAAGCGCCGCCACAACCTGCGGATACCTCCCCTCCACCGTATAAATCCGCTTCGCCGCCTCCGGCCGCACCCCCGTCGCCTTCAACACATCCCCACCGCGAAACACCTCCTGCCCCCCACTAGACGCCTCGCCCATAACCTCATCCCCAAACTCATCTTCCTCCACAAAACCCTCACCCTCGCCCTCATTCTTCGCCGCACGAATCACCAACCCCGCCTCGCGCAAAACACCCATCACCGCGCGTTCCCGCTCCGCAATCTTCGCCGCGCTCTTCCCACGCACCTTCGCTTCCGGCGTCGGAATCTTCTTCTCCGCCTCAAGCTCCTCCAACGCCTCCGCACGCGCCTTCTTCGCCCGCGCCATCTCAAAATCAAAATCCTCCGCCTTCACCAACGTCGCACTCCGCGCCCTCAATTCATCCACTCTCCGCCCCGCATCCGCTCGCCAAAAATAAAGGTACGCCGCCACAATCGCGACGGGCAAAACCACCGCGACAAATAACTTATCTTTCGTACGTATCTCAGTCATATCTCAACTCACATTCAAAATTTGCCGTCGGACTCTTCCCCTGCGCCTGAATCGTCCCCGCCGTCAACGTCCAACCCAACTTCCCCGCCGCCGCCGTCAATTCAACCATCATCTCCGACGCCGCCTCAGCCGACACCGCCACCGCCTTCAACGCCACACGCCGCGCCCCACCGCCAATCGACTTCACCACCGCCTTCTCCCCGCACGCCTCCGCAATCGCCTTCAAAATCTCCGGATACGCCCCGCGCAACTTCGCCGCCTCATCCTGCGCCGCCACCTCCGCCGCACGCCGCGCACGAATCGCCTGCGCCTCATCCCTCGCCGCACGCGCCTCCCCCTTCACCCTCTCCACCTGCGCCGTCAGCACACTCTCCTTCCCCACGTCCTTCTCCAGCCGCGCCTTCACCATCCCAACCCACGCCGCATCCAACACGACAAGCCCCACAACAACCGCCCCCACAATCATCGCCACCCGCAAATACGCCTCTTCCCCATTCGCCAACTTCCCCCAAAATCCGCCGCGCACCTTCGCCTTCCGCCGCACCGCCACATCATACACCTTGACCCCCGCCTCCGCGCCCATCACCTCCCGATACTCCACTTCCGCCTCACCCGCGCTCACCCCAGAAAACGGCTCCACCTCATACGCCAGCGCCATCGCCAGCTCCTCAGGCTTCAATCCCGCCACCTGCATCGCCACCATCCGCACCTGCTGATGATACGCCTTCGCATCTTCTAATGGACTCATCCCTCTCTCCTTCATGGCAACCTCACCTCCACCAAATTGTCCCCCGGCCTCACACAAATCTGCCGCGCCACACCCGTCACACTGTCCTTCAAAATCCGCACCCCAGGCGTCAAACCCTCAAACACACACGCCGCCGGATACTCCACACTCTCCACCGCACCCGTAATCATCCCCTCCGCCGGACCATACCACGTAAACGAAATCGTCCCATACTCATTCGTCCCCGCCGCAACCCCTTGCACAATCAACCGACTCACCGCCCCGCCATTCGGCACAAGCGTACAAAACTGCCGCGCCTCGCGCCTCCCCACCGCCCCATAATGCGCCACGCCCACCACAAATCCATTCGTCACCGCAACCCGCTCAAATCCCGCCTCGTCCTTCACCACAAACTCATTCCCCCACGGATCACGAATCACATCCTTCCCAAACGGCACCTTCACATACGGACCCCTCCAACCCGTCGGCACCCACACACTCGCATCCGCAATTCCCTTCGCGCCCGCCACCAAATTCGCCGCGCTCGCCTGCCGCACTCCAAACTCCTTCACACCCTCTGGCCGCACCACCAATTCCTCCAACCCATTCGTCACACCCGGCTTCACCATCCGCCCCATGTCGCACAAAAACCCACTCATCTCGCCCGACGCATCCCGCTCAAAAACTGCCGCGCGTATCACATCCAATTGCCGATTCGCCACCTGTTCCAACTTTGAATCCCTCAACCGCGACGCCTCCCTCACCGCCAAATGCGTCACAATCGCAATCACCATCAAAACCACCACCAACTCAACAAGCGTAAAGCCTGTTCGCACAACGCCCCGCTTCAACACTTTATTCCCCGCGCCCACATAAGCACTCCTCATAAATCCGCCTCCCCTTCGTCCACATCATTACGATTCAAAAACAGCACTAAATCATCCCCGCGCGCCACACAATTCGTCCCGTCAATCATCCCCGCCTGCCGCACCAAACGCCTCTTCCGCTTCCCCCAACTCGTCGCCCACCAATTCGTCCCATTCGCATCAAAGCACGGCGTCGATAAAACCCCATCCGCACCAGCCGATACCACCCGCGCATACTTCCACCGCGCCTCCTCCGTCACATTCGTCGCGTCCCCCTTGAACGCTTGCGGCGGCGGCACCTGCAATACATACGGATTCCCCCACGGATCCATCACCGCCGGCTCCGGCGCAAACCCATACACCGAACACCCATCACGTCCCAACAAAATATCACGCGGCAAACTCAAATGCGACACCTCCGGATAAAACCCTCTCTCCTCAAACGTCAAATCCCCCGCATACCGAAATTGATCCTTCCGCGGCCAAAACCCAACCCCAACCTTCACATACGGACCCCTCCAACCACGTTCCGCCGCGCCATCCCAACCAAAAAACACCCCCGCCGCGGCACATCCTCTCCCCGCCACCCACTCATCATCCACCCGCACCCACGGCGTCCTCAACGCCCCAAATCCATCCATCCGCACATACACATTCGTCGCAATCAAAAGATTCCCCAACCGAATATTCGCCAAACTAAATCCAGGAATCCCCCGCATGTCAGGAACATAATCTTCACATATCGCATCCTTCAACGTCAGCAAATCCCTCTCCGCCGCGGCACTTTTCGCACGTTCCAAGACAGCAGAAAGCCGACTCGTCGCCACGAGCGCCACAAGTGCCAGTATACCCAGCACAATCGCAAGCTCCACCAACGTGAAACCCCGACCATTTCGAGATCTTCCTAGAATCATCATTACAGTATAACGCACCACTCCCCCAAAAGGTTCACTTTATTTCGAACCTTTTTCCCCACCAAAAATCTGCCGCGCCTCCCTACCACCCAAGCGTTGATGGCCTCTTCTATGCCTAACCAAAATCCCCCTGTTCTGTGCCAAAAGCGCAAG
>CAVIVB010000031.1:0-10309 GCA_963645785.1 bacterium | reverse complement strand
CCGCTTCATACCGCGCACCTCGCTCTCATGTCCTCCACCGCCGCCTTCATATCGGCCTGCTTGAACAAATAACTCCCCGCCACAAATTGATTCGCGCCCGCCTTCGCCGCCTCGACCGCCGTCTGGGCATTGACGCCGCCATCCACCATAATGTCCAGCCCTGGCCGCCGCGCCCTCAGCCACGTCACCTTCGGCAAACATTCCGCAATAAACGATTGCCCACCATACCCCGGATGCACCGTCATCACAAGCGCCTCATCAATCTCATCCAAATACGGCGCAAGCATCTCCACCTTCGTCTCCGGATTCAACACAATCGCCGCCTTCAACCCCATCGCGCGAATCCGCTTCAGCTCCACATGCAAATCGCAATCCGCCTCCACATGCACCTGAATCGTCTGCGCGCCCGCCGCGGCAAATTTCTCCAAATACAAATCTGGCCGCGACATCATCAAATGCACATTCCGATAAAACCGCGGCGCCACCTTCGACGCCAACTTCACCACGTCCGGACCAAACGACAAATTCGGCACAAAGTGCGCATCCATAATGTCCAAATGTAGCGCCTCCGCACCCGACGCCTCCGCACGCAAAATCTCATCTCCCAGCCGACCAAAATCTGCCGCGAGCAAGGATGGTAAAATCTCAATCTTCATAACGTCCTTTCATTTGTCAATCGTATCATGCTTCAACCATGCATTGCGCATAAACTTCACCGACCTCGAAAAAATCTGATCCACATTCGCCGCGCTCGAAATATCAAGGAAATCCCGAATCTCCTCGCTCGACAAGAAAAACCGCGTCTTCAAAACGTGCACATACGCCCGCTCCGGATCCACATTCCACAGCTCGCGAAAACAATAATGCGTCAACCGCCACGCCTCGCTCCGCAACACCTTCCCATCATTCTGCGGCACTTCCATCGCCGCACTCTCGCCCTCGCCATCCTCATGCGCACCTTCAATCGAAATCTCACCATGCGGATTCGGATCCGCATTCAACACATACCCGCGCACATACGTCCTCAGCCAACCCTGCAAGCTCCCGCCATCATTTCGAAAAAGCTCAATCTTCTTCCCGCCAATCATCTCGTCATACAACATCCCCATCAAATCCCCGTCCGTAATCGAAAACTTCTTCATCAACTCCGCGCTCCGCATCGACTTCGCCTCCGGCTCAATGACGCGCTCCCACACAAGCCGCCACCCCTCATCATCGCCCGCGCGAATCAATTCAAACCACTCCGCATCCGTCAACTTCTTTTCGCCCTTCTCGCTCATCTCTGCCTCCTCCTCACGCAAACGTCAACCCGCCCGGTATGGACGCCATCCCCTCGCGATGCAACCACAACGCCACCTCATGCTTCCCGCGAATAAATTCCTCATACGTCAAACTCGCCTTCCCATCCACAACCTTCAACCTCTTCCCCGCAACCTCAAAAACCGCCGCGCGCACAGCCTCCTCATTCCCATCCACAACCGTCACATTCAACACCGTCCCAGCCGTCGCCCCCGCCGGAAACTCAATCTTCGCCGTCCACCTCAACTTCGCATCTTTCTCCGGATGCGACATAAACGTAAACGCAACAACCTTCCCTTCAGGCGTCTTCATTTCCTCACCGTCCCTTCTCCTTCTACTACATACTTATACGTCGTCAACTCCTCCAATCCCATCGGACCCCGCGCATGCAACTTGTCCGTCGAAATCCCAATCTCCGCACCCATCCCAAACTCCGCCCCATCCGTAAACCGCGTCGACGCATTATGATACACACACGCCGAATCCACATCCCTCAAAAACTGCTCCGCGGCACTTTTATCCCCCGTCACAATCGCATCACTATGATGCGACGAATTTGTATTGATGTACTTGATCGCCTCTTCAACATCCTTCACGATCGCGACATTCATCTCGAGCGCCAAATACTCAACCCCCGCACCATCCCTATGCAACTTCACACCCGCGCCCTTCGCCCACGCCTCCAGCCGCGGCAAAAATTCATTCGCCACCGCCTCGCTCACCAGCACACATTCACACGCATTACACGCACTCGGCCTCTGCACCTTCGCATTCTCAATAATCCTCAAAGCCATCTCCAAATCTGCCGCGCCATCTACATAAATATGACACACCCCCTTGTAATGTTTCAACACCGGAATGAGCGCCGCCTCACACATCGCACGTATCAACCTCTCGCCCCCACGCGGGATCGCCACATCAATCAATCCAACCGCCCGCACCATCTCGCGCACCGCCGCATGGTCCTTCGTCGTCACCAGCTGCACAGCCTCATCAAATCCCGCCTCAACAAGTGGCTTAACCACACTCTCACAAAGCGCCTTATTCGATTCAATCGACTCTTTCCCGCCCCTCAAAATAATCGCATTCCCAGCCTTCAAACACAACGCCGCCGTATCCACAAAAACATTCGGCCTCGATTCAAACACAACCGCCACAACCCCAAATGGCTCGCGCACCTTCCGAATCCGAATCCCGCTCGGACGCTCCCGCTCCCAAATAATTTCCCCAACCGGATCCGGCAACGTCGCAACAAACCTCACACCCTCCACCATCGCGGCAAATCTCGACTCCGTCAACGTCAACCGATCAATCATCGCCTCACTTATCCCCGCCTCCTTCGCCGCAACAATATCCTTCTCATTCGCGGCAAAAATCGCGGACTTATCCTCTTCCAAACAATCCGCCATCCGAAGAAGAAGCCGATTCTTTTCGTCTGTCGAAAGCTTCCGCAAGGCCCCAGCAGCCCGCCGAGCCCTCACGGCCATCTCATGAATTATCTCGCCTATGTCCATACGCCGTATATTATACCATATTTCCGCCCAACTCTCAACCCCCCGCGGCAAAAATCTTCGTTTTCTTCCGCGGCAAATCTCTCTGTTCTTTATGTTCTACACGGCTAAATAAAATACAACAAGAAACTAATCCCACCCTATCCATCCGTGAAGATCCGTGTAATCCGTGGTTAAAAATCCCCACCCAAACGCTCTACACGGTCAATCCATCCCTCCAAACCGCGGCACTTTTACCCCTTCAAATTGGTCCACCCCCTCAGCAAGCCTGGTTCGATTCCAGCCTCTCTTTGGTACGTTTCCAGTCTCTCTTGGATAAAACCACATGTGACTTTGTAAAAAACCACATGTGGAAATTCTTAAAACCACATGTGACTTTTTTGAAAACCACATGTGACTTTTTCCAAGAAACCCCCATTCGCACCCATAAAAACCCCTTCGCCCACCCAAAGGAACCCCCTCTTCCAACCATTTTCTCCCCCTAAAAACTGCCGCGTGCCCCAGTAAAACAAGCCCTCCGCGGCAGTTTTCTCGCCGGCAAAAGGCATAAAAAACGGCGCGGAATGCCGCGCCGTCACCACTAAAACAATGGAATGATAATACGAAACGAAATATGAAATTGTTATTCTTGCGTTGTTGCCAAGCCCCCGCCAAGAGCCTTGTACAAGGTCAGCAAGTCTTGCGTGATTTGTCCACGCGAAATGACGAGCTCCTCTTCAAGCGTCAAGCGGCTACGCTGAGCGTCCAAGACGTTATTGAAGTCCTTGAGGCCGTTCTTATAGAGGTCCTTCGAAATGGCGACTGCGTCGGTTGCGGCCTTGACTGCGGCTTGCAACGCTTGGTAGCGGTGGTACTCTTGCGTGTAGGCGGCGTAGGCATTGCGCACATCGGCGTAGGCATTTTCGATGGCGAGCTGGTAGTCGAGGAACGCTTGCTCGGTCTTGGCTTCTTCAGCTTTGACGGAGGAATAAATCGCGCCTGCTTGGAAGATGGGCCAGGAGATGGAAGGCCCGAACGACGACATGATGCTACCGTATTCGAAGAGGTGATTGCCGTGTGTGGACTGGACGCCGATGGAGCCCGTGATATAAAGTTTTGGGAACCACTGGGCACGTGCGACGCCGATGCGCGCGACTTGCGCGGCAAGTTTACGTTCGTAGGTTTTCACGTCTGGCCGCGAACGAATCATGTTGAGCGGGAGCTCGGCGACACGTTGCGGCGCGAGGAGCCAATCCCGCGGCACTTCTGGGGCGTTCAAGATTTCGTGGAGAGCGCCGGGCGTATCGCCCGCGAGGATGGCGAGCGCATTTTTGAGGGCTTCCTCTTCTGCGAGGAGGCTTGGGATGCGGGCGCGCGTTTGTTCCACGATGTAGGCGCACTGGTTGACCGCGAGTTCATCACCGATACCCGAATCGAGGCGCGACTTCAAAATGTCGTACGTTTCGCTTTGGAGGACGAGGTTCGTGCGCGCGACGGCGAGTCGTTCCTGGGTCGTACGCAAGTTGACGTACTGCGAACCAATTTGGGTCGTGAGGGAAATCCAGGCGTCGGCGACGGTCCAGCCCGCCGCTTCTGCCGCGGCGATGGCCGCTTCCGTTGCGCGGCGGCTGCCACCAAAGATGTCGATTTCCCAATCCGCGCCAAAGCCGAGGTCGGTGACGCGTGTGCGCTTCGAGATTGTGCCCGTATCGGCAAGGCTCGAGTTGTTCTTGCGCAGGACGTTATGGGACCAGCTGCCGTTGAAGTTCGCCTTCGGAAGGAACGCGGAGTACGTGCCGAGGAGTTCCCAATTGGCTTGCTCCAGGCGGCGTTGCGCGATCAAGAAGGAGATGTTATTCGAGACGGCGCTCGTGACGAGGTTTTCGAGGACGGGGTCGCTGAAGCGTTCCCACCAGCGCGCGATGGTGTCGTTCGAAATGACGATGCGGTCATCGGCGTTTGTGGCGGCCACTTCGTACTCACACGTTTTGGTGAGGTTTGTGGTGGGGAGGCCCGCGTCCGGCAAGTCGTAGGACGGGATGTCGAAGGTGGGTTCTTCATAGTTTGGGCCAACGGAAGGGAGGTACTGCGTGCAGCCCGTAAGTGCCGCGAGTGCGGCGATAATTGAATGACGAATCGTTTTCATTATGCGTTTTTCCTGTCTTTGAGTTGGCGGCGGCGCGCGGCCGTCGCGGAGAGGTAGGCGAAGAAACGTTTGATGTTTTCACGCCATGTCTGGAAGAGGGCGTAGAGGCCCGGGACAAGCAAGATACCGAACGCGACGGAGGCCGCCATGCCCCAGAATTCGGTTGTGCCGAGGTGGTTACGGCTGGCGGCGCCCGCGCCGGTGGCGATCATCATCGGGAGCGTGCCGAGCAAGGTCGTGAGGGCCGTCATCAAGATTGCGCGCAGACGTTCGCCCGCCGCCGCGCCCGCGGCATCCACAATCGTGTAGTTCTCGCCCTCGCGTTTATCCTTCGCGAATTCAACGAGCAAGATGGCGTTCTTCGATGCAAGGCCGACCAGCAACACCAAGCCGAGCTGTGCGTAAATCGACAGCGAGTACGGCGCGCCCGTCATCCAAATGCCGAAGTACTTCATGCCGAGAAGCGCGCCCAACACCGCGACGAAAATCGAGAGCATCACCGGGAGCGGAATCGTCCAGGATTCGTACTGGGCCACAAGGAAGAGGTAGCCGAACAAAATCGCGAGGGCAATCAGCGGCGCCGTGCTACCCGTGTTGCGCGCTTCCTGGAACGAGAGCGCCGACCACGCATAGCCATAGCCATCGGGGAGTTCCTTATCGAGCAAATCAGCGACCTCCTGCATGACCGTGCCCGAAGCGATGCCCGGAGCAGGAATGATGTTCAAGCCGCACATCACGTAGCGGTCACGCGTATAGACGGTACGCGGCCCAAGTTCGCGGGTGAGCGTGCCGAGCGAGCCGACGGGGACCATCGCGCCTGTGTCAGAGCGCACGTAGAGCCGCTCCACGTCCTGCGGGTTCATACGGTCGTCCATGTCCGCGCCCACCGTCACACGGTTGACCTGTGTGCCGAGGTTGACGTCATTCACATAGCGCGAGCCGAGATAGTTCTGCAAGGTCGCGTAAATGGTCGCGACTGGCACGTGATACATCTCCGCCTTATCGCGGTCAAGGTTGAAGCGGATCTTCGGGGTTTCCGCGTTGTAGCCCGCGAACGCGGCAAGAATGTGCGGATTTTGATTGAGTTTCATCAACATCTCATTCTTGACCCTATCCACCGCAATTGGGTCGGCATTAGCCTTATCCTGAATGTGGACGGTGATGCCGTTGGAGTTGCCGAGGCCCGGAATGGCCGGCGGTGCAAACACCTGCCACTTCGGTTCTGGAATCTGCTGCAAAAGTTCCTTGAACTTGCCGACGAGCACCATCGCGCTTTCTTCGGGTTTCGTGCGCAAAGCCCAGTCCTTCAAGTCCACAATCAAGGTCGCTTGAGATTCGCCGCGGCCACCAATCATGCCCCAACCAACAATGGAAAGGATGGACTTGACCTCAGGCTGCTCACTCAAAAGTTTTGTCGCGCGCAAGCCCACATCACGCGTGCGGTCACGGGCCGTGCCTTCAGGCATCGAGAGCGACACAAAGACGACGCGCTGGTCTTCATCTGGCAAGAAGGAAGTTTCCGTCTTGTTGAACATCTGAATCGTCAGAAGAATCGTCAAAATCAACAGAATGAGCGCGAGGAAAATTCGCCGCGCGAGCCACTTTGCGCAACCAACGAAGAAGCCCTTGAAGTGTTCCACACACCAGTTGAACCACGCAAATGGCCCATGCTTGAACGGCCGCGCCTCATGCAAGAGCAAGGAGCAAAGCGCCGGCGCCAACGTCAAGGCGCACACCGTCGAGAAGCAAACTGCCGCGGAAAGCGTCACCGAAAACTGCTGGTAAATACGCCCCGTAATGCCGCTCATAAACCCGACCGGCACGAAGATGCCCAAGAGCACCAGCGTCGTCGCGATAACCGCGCTCGTCACATCCTTCATCGCTTGAATGGACGCTTCCTTCGCATTCAATCCGCGCGTCTCAATCAAGAACTGCACACGTTCAACGACGACGATACAGTCATCCACCACCACGCCAATTGCCAAGACCAAACCAAATAGCGTCAAAATGTTGATGGAATATCCCAACGCCGCCATCACGATGAACGTCGAACACAACGACACCGGAATCGTCAAACACGGAATCAACGTCGCACGCCAGTCCTGCAAGAAGAGATAGCACACAAACACCACCAAAATAAATGTGATGAGCAAGGTCTCAACAATTTCCTTGATACAGGTACGCACATAATCCGTCGCGTCATACGACATGTCATAGTCCAAATCGTCCGGGAACGTCTTCCTCATGTCCTCCATCACGCGGTAAATCTCGTCCATCGTTTCAATCGCGTTCGCCCCAGGCTTCTGCGCAAGCGCCACCGAAATCGCGTTTTCACCATTGAGCTGACCCGAGTGGGTGTAGGATTGTTCGCCAATTTCCGTGCGCGCCACATCTTTCAACCGCACAATACCGCCATTCGCATCACGCCGCACCACAATGTTATCAAATTCCGACGGCTTCAACAACCGCCCCTTCGCCGTCAAAGTATAGGTTTTTGCGCCCTTCTCCGGCATCGGGCTCGAACCAATCGAACCAACCGACGCCTGAATATTCTGCTTCGTCACCGCGGCAATTACTTCTTCCGTGTTGATCCCAAGCGCCGCCATTCGCGCCGCATCCATCCACACACGCATCGCCAACTTCGGACCATACACCGTCGCTTCGCCCACGCCCGCAATTCGCAACAACACCGGCTGCACGTTCGCATACACATAGTCCGAAATCTCAAGCCGTGTCATCGTCCCCGACTTCGACTTGAACGACATAAACCCAAGCACGTCCTCAGACTGCGCACGCACACGCCCGCCCAACTGCTGCACTTCCGTCGGCAACTTCGCCTCCGCCTGCGACACACGGTTCTGAATCTTCACCATGTCCATGTCGCGGTCAGATTCCACCTCAAACGACACCGTCAAACTGTAAGTACCATCGTCCGAACACGAACCCACCATGTAGAGCATGTCGTCCACGCCATTGACTTCATCTTCAATCGGCTGGGCAATCGTATTCAACACTTCCTTCGCATTCGCGCCCGGATAGCTGTACGTCACCGCAATCGACGGCGGCGTCAATCGCGGATACTGCGTCACCGGCAAGCGCGAAATCGCTAGCACGCCCGCCATCGTCAACACAATCGAAATGACCATCGCGAAACGCGGACGCTCAATAAACGTCCGCGAAAACGTCCGAATCTGGTCAATACTTTTACGAATTGAAACCTTCATATCCTAAACTCCTCAAACCTAACAAACCAACCCTCTTCCGCGGCACTTAGTTCTTCACTGGCGACTTGTAATTCGGGTCAATATCCGCATTCGACGTCGGCTTCTCAAGTCTCACCTTCATCCCAATATGCAGCTTGGCAATCCCCGAAATCACAACCTGCTCCCCTTCCTTCAAGCCTTCCACAACAGGCACCCAGCCATCCGCCGTCTCCTTCGTCGTCACCGCGCGCTGCTCCACCGTCATATCGTCCTTCAAAACCCACACCGCCTCATTGCCGCTCGTCAAATCATACACAGCCTGCTGCGGAATGCACATCACCTTCGGCGGCACTTTATAATCCGTCAGCAAGGTCACATAGCTGTTCGGCACCAGCATCCGGTCCGGATTCGGGAACGTCAAACGCATCGTAATCGTCGCCGTCTCCTTCGACATCTCATTGTCATCATACGCCCACGCACCCTCACGCTCATAAATCGACCCATCCGGCAACATCAAACGCATCCGGTACTCCGGCGCCCCGCCCTTCTTCTGCGCCGCACGCCACGCCACATACTTCCGGTCCGTCAACGGGAACGTCACACGAATCGGGTCAATCTGCACAATGTGCGCCAGCGCCCCCTTCGACGGCGAAACATAATCACCCACATACGCCGAGCTCTTACCAATCTGACCCGAAATCGGCGCAATCACCTTCGTCTTCTTCAAATCGTATTCCGCCACCACCAAATTCGCCTTCGCCTGCAACACAGCCGCCTTCGCCTTATCCGCACCAGCCTCCGCATTATCACGTTCCAACTGCGTAATGCCACGCGCATCCGCCTTCTGCATACGCTCAAAATACCGCTTCGCACGCCGCTCTTCAGCCTCCGCCGCTTCCAAATCCGCCTTCCGCTGATTCACAACCGCCAAATACCGCTCATCATCAATCACATACAAAACATCCCCAGCCTTCACCACATCACCTTCCTTGAAGTGAAGCTCCTTGATATACCCATCAATCTGCGGCATCAAATCAACTTCCTGAACAGGCTCCGCATGCGCCACATAACGCTCCGGCAAATTGTAGGCCCGCGCCTGCGCCTTCTCAACCGCAACCGTCACCTCGCCTTCCGCCATCTGCTCCCCCTTCACGGCACTCTTCGGCCACAATTCACACGCAATCCATCCACCCGTCACCGACGCCGCCACCAACACCACCGTGCCAATCACAGCTCCAACCGTGCTCTTCGTTTCTTCTTTTTTGTCCTTCATTTTGTTTTTCCTCTTTCTTAGAAGTTATTTCAAATCGTAATATCGCGCCAAATGGCGTCAAACGCATGCCTCAGCGTCTCGCCCATATCGCACAAAAGAAAATTATCAATCCGCGCCTGAACAAGCCCATCCCACAACGCCAAACACACGCTCGCAATCTCTTCCAAATTAATGTCAGCCTTCACTCGATGTGAGGCAATATCATTCTTCAACGCCCGAATAAACGCATGCTTCGGACCAAACCGCTCATTCGTCATCAGGTCCAACCGCACACTCTTCATCGACACATCTTCCCACTTAATCTGACACTTCATCAACTTGAAAAACGCCGTCCCACGCCTGTCCCGCACCACCTGCTCCGCATTGCGAATCATCATCTCACACACCGCCGGAAATGTCAATTCCCCCTCCGGCATCAAAGCTTCCAATTGCCTCCGAAACCGCTCAAGCGCAATATCCACCAATGCCACTAAAAGCTTCTCTTTCGACTCAAAATGCCAATAAACCGCCCCCTTCGTCATCTTCAACCGCGCGGCAATATCCGTGAAAGTCGTATGCTCATACCCCTTTTTGGCAAAAAGCGTCAACGCGCTTACGAGAATTCGTAAACGTGTCCGCCGAGCTTCTTCTTGACTCTTCCTTGCCATAACAGGCGCATATTATAACATACCTTCGGGTATGTATGCAAGTAGAATTTTCAACTTTCGTTCATAACTGCACAAAACACCCGCCCCGCGGCACTTTTCTTACCCCCTCCACCCGCAAAATCTGCCGCGCTAAGTGACCATTATGCGCCCACCACTCACCCGCCCGCCGCGCAAAAAGCACCGGATTGGAAGAGGTCCAACCCGGTGCAGGTGTATCATGTGATATGTGAGTTCAGAGAAATTACATGTTC
>CAVIVB010000030.1:0-10356 GCA_963645785.1 bacterium | reverse complement strand
GACACGCCACCCCACGCACCGCCTTCTCACCCTGACACACATGAAAATCCGGCGCCGACTCATTCACCACATCCCAACTATCCACACGACTCCCATACCTCTCCGCAATCTCACGAATCCGCTTCTCATAAAAGTACTCATAATTCTTCAAAAACGTCGGCACCACCGCGGCAATTTCCTCCTCACTCATCATCTTGAAAATCTTCTGCCAACTCTCATTCCACTTGTCCCCCCGATCCTTCACCCCAACCGGCAACTTCCAATTCCGCGTCGGAATCTTCACCCCCGTCCTCTGCTCCAACGCAAACTTCTCTTCCTCCGGACAAAACCCATCCCACAACCACGTCGGCCGATGCCACTCCCAACTCCCCCACACCAGCGGATGCCCATGAATCCTCAGCCCCCGCGCCTTCAGAAAATCAATCACCTCATCCGGTGCCGGCCGCCGCCAATTCGGCTCATCCTCAGGATGCACACAATTGTTCCAATATTCCTCCGTATCCTGATACGCCCCACCAAACCTCACCTGATTCGCATACGGCTCCATCGTCCGCCAATAAAATGCAACCGTCGCCGAATTGAACAACGTCCCAAACAATTCCTTGTACCGCTCATTCCATTCATGCTTCCCCAACTGATTGAAATTGAAAATGTGCGCACCAAAAAAGAACGCATGCGAAATCTGTTCAACCTTCACCTCCGTCCCATCCGCCGCGGAAATCTTGATAATCGCATCCGCCTTCCGATTCTTCTCAATCCCTGCGTCAATCTTCTTCTGCACATCGTCATTCCACACCTTCCAATATTCAGGTGCCATGACGCCCTTATCCATCTCAAACGCAGCCAAACACACCGGCGCGAACAAAACTGCCGCGCCCATGCCCAACACAAATCTCTTTTGAATCTTCATGCCCTATATTATACCATATTCCGCGGCAGATTTCAAACCAAAACCGCACCACCACCAGCCATCCCGCGTTTTGCCATGAGCCGCTCCGCCGGCCCGCTACAAAGAGGGTCC
Organism: bacterium; assembly: GCA_963645785.1. GTDB lineage: Bacteria > Verrucomicrobiota > Kiritimatiellia > RFP12 > UBA1067 > UBA1067. The sequence goes on along the minus strand of CAVIVB010000030.1, from coordinate 9,335 downwards.
GGGACACGAGCCCCGTATCACCGAGCCCTCCCCCCAAGCAAACTAAATATCGCACAAATAGACGTCGAAGGAAAGTTTGAGATAGCCAGTCAATATCTTGAGCTCTCCTTTTTCCTTAATCTTGCCATACAAGAGTTTGCCTGCATCCATTAAACGTGAAATAAGTTCGTTATCTTGTCGTGCCACCCATCCAATGCGCTTGCCACCCTCGGTGAAAACAGCGATTGCGTGTTCGTCATATTTATTCGTTGGATCACGCTTCAATGTAAGCTGATCGCCAACTTGCAAGCCGTGCGCGATGGGTATGAAATCTTTTATATGCGTCGTACCTGAAAGATTGCACGTCGTCAAATACGTCACATTCATAAGCTCATTTGGAAATTCGCCTTCTTGAATGTCAACATCATTCTCAAGAACCCCTTTATAAAGATCATAAACCTTATTGATCGCGGCAATTTCTTTAAATATCTTTTTCTGGCGCTTTGCAATATACCGTTTATTTTCAAGCTTGCGAATCATATTGTGCAGTGGAAACATGCCCATGCAAAATAAAAGCCCATCATGCTCTTGGTCATATACATGATTAAGCCGCTCAACTTCCTTTTGAAACTTAGAAAGACCTTTCGCATCCTTTTCAAATTTCTCTTCCTGCCGCGGAAAACTTTCAGCCTGTTGGCACAGTTCATCAAACCGCGCCCAATCCCATTCCCAAAGGGCTCGACGGACCGCCTTCCATAATTTACGCCCCTTGGGGCTCACCTTTTTATTGAGCCGCGGCGCAACTCTCTCGGCTATGCCCAATAATGCTTTCTGCTTTGAATGCATTATCCTTTTGGTCAACCACTCCTTCTTCCCCCATTTCTCCATCTCATGAATGTATTTCACATTCTTTTCGTATTCGCTATCGACCTTTGCAAATTCTTGTGAAACTTGCTTTTCAATTTCTTCTACCTTGACCTCTTCGCCGCAACCATGTGCAATTTGCCGCAATACAAAGTGCCGCTTCATCTTTCGAATCTCAATACGGCGTGCCTCAATCTCCAACACATACTTATCAATCTTCAAAAAGTAAATCGTTCGAACACGCTGCATGTAATAACAATAGTACCAATAGAATGTGGCAATATTTCTTGCACACATTTTTCGTAGATACTTATAATCCTTCAGAAGTTCAGAATAAGATGGTTTCAATTTATCTCCTTTCACATCCCCACCGCCGCAAGAAAATCTTCAATCCGCTGATCAATCTTCTTCCAATCCTTGATCTCCTCCACCCACCGCGGCGGAATTGCCCCATACCCATAATACGCCCCCGCCATCTGACCATACACCGCCCCAATCGAATCCGCATCGCCCCCCAAATTCACCGCGGCAATAAGTCCCCGTTCAAACGTCAAAGTCAACGAAAACGCCCACTTTGCCGCCACCATCGTATCCACCACCCATCCCGAATTCGGCACCTTCGCCCGCTCCAATCCCGCCGCGAGCGTATCCTTATACCTCTCACCCTTCAAATGCAAATCCAAAATCGCCGCCATCTCATCACACACCGCGCGCACCTTCTTCGATGCATGTGTCAAATCGCTCACCTCATGCATAATCTCAGGCCGCCCCTCCGCTCGCGCAATCAAATAACTCGGCGCAAACCTCATCAACGACCCATTCCCTTGCGACTCCTCCTCGCCATTCACCAAACTGCCGCGCGCAATCGCCTCCACCCCATCATACGTCGCGCCCCCAATATCAAACGCCTTCCCCTCCACGCTCGACAAATACCCATCCCTCATCCACTTCACAAACGTCGCCCCCACATCCGCCAAATCATACCCGCCCTTGCGCACATACGAATCCATAATGCACAGCGCCATCGACCCATCATCCGTCCAATATCCAGGCGGCAAACCAAACACCGGGCACAACTCCATCTCCGTAATCCATGGATGCTCATCCTTCCCCGAAAACTGAATCGGCGACCCAAACGCATCCCCAACAATCAGCCCCCACAACATCCCCTTCGCCCGGTCATGCCGCATCTCTTTTTCATTCATCACCTTGCTCATTTTATTTTCTCCTTTCAAGTTTATTTAAAATTCATCCAATCGCGCTCAAAAAAGGATACGCGCCAATAAAATACCACGCAACCCCAAGCGCAATCAGACTCCACGCATGAAATCGCAAGAAGTACAACACCTTCTCCTTCTCTTGCACCGCCATCTTCGTTCTCCTTTTATTTTCCTTAGACTGTTTTTTCAACAAGCCGTGCGATCTCGCTTGCATCCAATTTCGTAAATGCAAAACACTTCTTACCCAAATCCTTAAGCGAAGCCCCAAACAAATAAAGCCTCTCACTATCCACAATCAAAAACCGATCATGAAAAGTCGTGTTCGTGCGAACCGTAAGCCCGCCATATTGCACATTGAACTTTTCAATATCACTTGCACGCAAATGATTGCCGCGCGGAGACGTCACAATCTCAAGCGTCACTCCGCGGCGCTTTTTCGAAAGCATCTCCAATGTCACCACATCAACCCAATTATCAATCAACAAAATTGATTTCTTCGCCGAAAGAATGTGCCGCGTCGTAAATACATCCGCATCAAAAACTTCGCCATCGTAAAATACTTTTTGCGGAGGAAACGCTTTCTCATTCATCGCGTCAAAAATCTTTTCAAAGCGCTCTTCATTGTGCGCTTGATCTAAAAGTTGACGGCGCTCATTCGCCTCAAGCCGCGACAAAATTGAACCCATTGCCGAAAGCGTATGCCGCATCGCAACAAACGCCCGCATAATTCGAATATTCGCTTCAATGGCCGTTTCAGAATGTAACACACCACTCAACATTGCAATGCCACTTTCCGTAAATGCATACGGCAAGTAACGATCGCCCCCATGCTTTGAGGTGCCAATTTGACACCTCAAACCTTGCACCTCGTCTCGCGTGAGTTGAAACATAAAATCAGCAGGAAACCGTTCAGCATTCCGTTTGACCTGCCGATTCAATTGCTTGACCTCAACCCCATAAAGCAAAGCCAAGTCACGATCAAGCATAACTTGCAATCCGCGAATCGTCAAAATCCGCGTTTCAATTTCCCGCTCTTGAACGGGCATAATCTCATTCTCTTTTCTCTTCACTCGCACAACCCCATCAACAATCTCGCCCCAAACCGGTCACAATTTGTGACCAGTCTAGACAAAATCTGCCGCGGATTATTTCTCGTGACGCCCCGTCGGCGAATGCAAACATCCCGAGCCCGTCGACGTCGAACCACACCAAATGCACTTGTTCGCGCCCGGCCCATGCCGATGCTTCTTCGTCGGCGAATGCAAACACCCCGATCCATAACTTGAAGACCCGCACCACTCGCAATGCTTTTCATCATCACGATGCTCATGCTTCCTCGTCGGCGAATGCAAGCATCCCGATCCGTACGAGCTCGAATTGCAATATCTACATTTCGTCGCCATTTGAATCCCTTTCCTGTTTTGAACTAACGCCCTACATTATACCATATTCCCGCCCCATTTGCAAGGGGGTATTATTCCCCCCTGCCATACATCGCACGGCGCAATTCCTCAATCGAATGAAACTGCCGCGGAGAGCGCCCCACAAAATTCAACACCTGCACAAACCTATTTGTTTTTAAATTTCAATTTTTGAAGTTATCACCTATCCGTAAGTATGCAAAACCAACCCCCGCACATTCACAAACCCCAATAAAATAAGGCGTTCACGCGTTATGAGTGTCGGAAACGTGCCTGGCTTTTTGAGTTGTCGCGCGGTTTTTGCCTTCACCGCGGCATTTTATGCGCTTATCTTAGAACGTTTTCAGCCGGTCGCCTTTCAAGCGCCACGCGAAGTTCTGAAGCTTCAACTTCAGTTTTCGCAAGGGCGAAATCTTCAATTCCAATTTGTTGTTCTCGGCCGTAATCAGTTTATTTTCGGTCAAATTGCCCGTCAAACAAAGTTGAAGCCGCATATATCCGCCCAAGTTGACGGCATAGCCCTCCAGCAAATATTCTTGAACAAGGGTCATGATGCAATTGAATTGCGATTCAAAAAGATTGCCCTTGCCAATCATATAGCCTTGGTCCGCGGCTCTTTGAATCAGCCTTTCCATCGTAATGGTCTGCTGCTTATCAATCCGCGGCACAAAGATTCGCTTGCCAGTCTTCGGGTGCGCAATCTCGACCGCTTTATATTCTAAGACCTTTTTAGATCTGATTTCATCTAGTTTCTTGCCCATTTTGTGCCTTTCTTGAGTGTGTTTAGGGGGTTTTTATGGTTGAGAGAGGGGGTTATTAAGGTACGATCTGCCTTCGAACAAGATAAAGTATCTAGATACTTTGCAAAAAGCATCTAGATGGTTTCGCAAAAGTATCTAGATGCTTTTCACAAACTATCGAGATACTTTGTCCACGATACGCCTGGAAACGACCTTCTTGACCGTTAGTTTGAACCTTCTTCATGGGGGCATCAATCCTTCTTTTAGGCGTTTCCTTCCTCTTTGCGTGGCATAACGAATGCGGAAAGGAAGGCAAAGAGCAAGGGAAAAACGGCCATATTCATCGCCGTTGCACGCGCGAGGTCGTCCCATTCAATGGCTTCATCCGCGGCAAGTTTCGTGAAAGGCGCAAGCGCGCTCAAGGGATGCGTCGCGTCCGCGGCGAAACGTGTGATGACAAGTCCGATGCGGTCGGCCCGTTTTGTCTCAAGTTCGTCTGGATAAACTTCGATGATGGACGGGCTCACTTCGCTCACAAGCAAGACGACGACAGCTGTGAAAAGGGCCGGTGCGCGGCCAAGTCCCGCGCCCAAAAAGACGCCAAACGAGATAAGAAGAGCGAAAAGCCCAAGCCATTCGAGGTAGGCGCGAAGAAGATTTGCCGCGAACGAATCGGCTGGGAGAAGGACTTGGATATCGGCGCGCGGGCGAAGCATGACGGCGGAATGCCCATTATTAAAGAAGGTGAGGGTGTGAACCGCGGCAGTTTCATTCGTGGGAGAAAGCGGAACTTCGAGAATCGCTTGCGTGATATTGTTGAAGTGACCGGAGAAGTTGTTGAAGGTGAGGACGCCGCTCACGTCATCGCGCGTATTATACGTGTTGGAAAAGCGCAGACGAACGGATGGCGCGGCACTTTTTGTGGCCATCTTTTCGTCGAGTTTGAAGGTCCACTCCGCGGCAGAATTGGTTGGAATGGTTTGATAGTGGTCGATGGCGCGGCGTTCAAGAAGGCGCAAAACGACATCCTTCTTGGCTTTCTTGACGGCCTCAGGCGTGTCGGGACTTTCCATATAAGACTTGTACATTTCTTCGGCTTCGGCGCGCGGGCTCGGAAGAACAGGCGAAAGGACGTGGCGGCAAGCGCGTGAGGGGCCTTCGTGTGCGAGTGCAATGAGGCAAGAAAGACCAAGGACAAGGGAGGCGACCAGCTCGAGCGCGGCAGTTTTTGCAAGCGCAATCGAGACGAAGTGGACGGGCCGCACGAGTGTCAATTGCAAGCGTTTGGCGGCGCGTTCGCGTGCGATGGAGCCTGTTGCCGAAGCAAGTAGGCAGATTGATAGGAGCGTCGCGACGCCGCCAAGAGAATATTTCAAAATCATTTGGCGTGCGCCTTCGGGCGTTCCATCACCTACGAGAAGATAGGGCGCGGCAAACATCCAAACAACGGACGCAAGCGTTAGAAAGAGAAGCGTGCGCGAACGGACGAGCGCAAGGAACTCAAGAGAGAAAAGGCGCCAGAGCGAATTCATCTGCATCTCCAACTTTAGCAAGGAAAAAGTCTTCCAACGATTCACCAAGCTCCGCAACTTTGCCTTCCGCGACAGATTTTCCGTGATTCAAAATCATGACACGGTCGCAGACATCCTCGGCATCGGCAAGAAGATGCGAGGTCATCAGAATGGTCATACCATTCTTTTCGAGGGCCTTGATAAGGAGCTTGACTTCGCGTGTTGAAACGGGGTCGAGGCCAGATGTGGGCTCATCAAGGATGAGGAGCTCGGGCTTGCCAATCAAGGCGGAGGCGAGTGCGACGCGGCGTGCCATGCCTTTGGAAAAACCGCCGACGGGACGAGAAGCAACGTCCTCAAGTTTGACCATATGAAGGAGTTCATCGGCGCGTTCGCGGGCGGTTTTGCGATTGAGGCCGCAGAGCCCCGCGTAGTAAGAAAGGGTTTCGCGCGCGGTGAGGAACGGATGCAAGTAACTGAGTTCGGGCAAGTAGCCGAGGCGAGCACGGGCCGCGATCGCGCGAGGTGGCAGACCGAAGAGTGTGATCGAACCAGACGTGGGCGTGAGGAGGCCGAGAATCATTTTGATGGTCGTTGATTTGCCACTGCCGTTGGGACCGAGAAGGCCAAAAGTTTCGCCGCGATGAATGCGCAAGTCAAGGGCATTCACGGCCTGAACAGTCGGGCGTAACCAAAAATCGCGGAACGTGCGCGAGACTTGATTGAGGATAATGACGTCGTCTTTTTCTTCGTTCATGAGAGGTCTCGTCCTTTGAAGAGTGTGATGCCTAAAAGAAGAAGGGCGGCCAAGGCTGGAAGTGCCGCGGCAAAGGCGGCCCATGTGTAAGAGAAGGGGACGGTGCCGCCATTCGTGAGCGCATCTGAAAGGCAATAATTACCAAGGGCGGGAATGAGGACAAGCGCAACAAGTGCCGCGGCAGATGTGGCCGCATTCGTGCGTAAGCGGATTGAGAAGGCGGCCGTGGCGGCCAAAAGAATGAAAGGTGGAACGGTCGTTAGAAAGGCGACAGGCAAGAAGCGCGCGGTGAGATGCGGATTGAAACGGTAGAGCGTGCCAAGCGCGGCGAGGGCAAGCGCAATCAAGTTCGCCGAAAGCGTGAAGCGAAAACGGGCAAAGCGATTGAGAGCCGCAGCTATGATAATAGGTAGAATAAGGACGGCGACGGCAAGCGCGAGAGAGGGTCCCCAAAGGCGTGCAATGTCGCCACTCTTTGCAGCAAGTGCGCCGCCAAGCTCGGCCGCATTGACCGTCGTGAGCGCAGTGCATGTGACGGTCAGGACAAAAACAAAATAGGCGAGCGTAAGGCCGATGAATTTGGCGAGGAAGAAGGTTGTGCGCGAAACGGGAAGAGCGAGCGCAGTTAGAATCGTTCCGGTTTCAATTTCGCGGCGATAAGTCTTGACAGGCGCGAAGAGAGCAAGTGCCGCGCCACCCAAGATGAGCGCCGAAAGCCCCGCATCCCGTGCCATGCGTGAGGCTTCGCCGAATTGATGGTAATGGAAAGCGGGCGCAAGAACGGCCAAGGCAAGTGCCGCGAGCGTCACCAGTAAAACGAACGGTTCTCCGAGAATCTCGAGAACCGTCGCGTAAATAAGCTCGCGCCAACGGCTCATGTCGTGAGAAGAAGCGTGAGCGTTTCAAAATTCTGATAGAGGAGCCAGCCGAGGAAGCCCATCGCGCCGCACGCCGCAATTTGCCCAATGAGCGTGATGATGGCGAAGGGCCCCGTCACCGCCTTTTCACCGTCCTTCGTATTGGCAACAGGCTCTGGCGAAACAGGTGGCAAATCTGGAATGTCGGCGACATCATCCGCTCCGCCTTCTGCTGGCTTGGGCATCGTTTGTGTCGCGGTGCCTGGCTTCTTGATGCCGAATTTATTGCCCGTCGGCCGCACGACGCCTGGACGCGAAATCTTCAACGTTTTGCGTTGTGTAATTGAAACGCCTGCCTCTGCAGGCTTGGCCGCCGCATCGGACGAGGGCGCGCTCGCTGCTGGCTTGGGCGCAATGGTCGTCGGCGTCGCTGATGCTGTGGGTGAGTTGGAAGTCTCCGCGCTCGTCGCGCCTGGCCGCAAAACACGCTTTGTCGGTGACGAACCCAAATCAACTGGACGCTTAATCCGAATTGTCTTCATCGGCGCATCGTTCGAAACAGGTGCTGCGCCCATTGCATCGGATAGCGAAATACGCGCCGTCTTCGTCTTGGTCGCTTGCTTTTGTGCCTCGGTCAAACCTGGATCCGCAATAATGCCCGTCTTATGAAGAATGGCCTCTTGCGGGATCGGTGTGGTGATGCTCTTCAAATTCTGTGTAACCGTCTTGAGCGCTTCAAGCGAATTCGAGGCTGGTGCGGCTGGAGTGGCTGTAGGAGCTGGTGCTGGTGCAGGTGTTGCAGCTGCGCTCGCTGCCGCCGCCGGCTTGGCAATGCTGGGCACAACGGGTTTTGCCGCGGTCCCAGGTGCATGAATCACCGGACGAATTCCCTTTTGCGTTGGCAGTTTCAAACCTGCCGTCGCAATACCCGGCTTGGGTGGCAACTTGACGCCTGGCTTGAGCCCACTGAGCGTCGCGCCCGGCTTCGGGGGCAACTTCAAGCCCGCCGTCGCAATCCCCGCCTTTGGCGGCAACTTCAAGCCGGGCTTCAAACCCGTCTGCGTCGCACCACCCACGGCTGGCTTGCGCACAACCGGATTCAATTTCAACGTTGCCGTATGGGCCGACGCTGGTTTGGCCAGCGGGTCCACCTTCGGCGGTTCTGCCGCGCTAATTGGGCTCATCGGTGTTTCGTCTGCCATCGTGCACCTCTCCTTTACGTTTCAAATCCTAACTTAGACCGCCATGACTTCGGCTTCTTTTGCCTTCAGCTCAGCGTCAATCTTGGCAATGCCATCATCGGTCGCCTTCTGGATCTTCTCCAAGCCTTGCTTCATGTCGTCTTCCGAGATCTTCTTATCCTTCTCAAGCTTCTTCACCGCGTCATTCGCATCGCGCCGCACATTGCGCATCGCGACCTTCTGCGCCTCAGCCTGAGTCTTGGCGACCTTCACAATCTCCTTACGCCGCTCCTCATTCAATTCCGGCACCGTGATGCGCAACACCTTACCATCCGTCTGCGGCGTCACGCCAATATTCGCCGCGAGAATCGCCTTGTTCATCGCGTCCAAGACCGTCGGATCAAACGGCGCAATCTTAATCTGCCGCGGTTCCGGCGTCGAAATCGTCCCAAGGTTCTTGATCGGCGTCGGGCACCCATAATAATCAACCTTGATTTGGTCAACCATCGCCGGGTTCGCCTTCCCCGTCCGCAATCCCGCGAACTGCGCCTTCAACGCATCAAAGCTCTTCTGAATCTTCGACTGTGTATCATTCAAGACTTCACTAACTGTTTCCATTTTTGTTCTCTCTTTATAAGGATGTTTTCTATTCTAAATTGTTTTTACTTGTCGCACACCAGCGTCCCGACCGCATCACCGCGCACCACTCTCTCCAGCGCATCGCCATCAAAAAAGTCAAACACAATAATCGGAATCCCATTATCCATGCAGAGCGCAAACGCCGCGGAATCCATCACCTTCAAAC
>CAVIVB010000029.1:0-10454 GCA_963645785.1 bacterium | reverse complement strand
CTGTGTGTGAATGATGAAGCGGCTGGCCGCGTCGGTTTCGCCATCGGTCGCACGTCTTTTGCTGAAGCCACAAAAGCGAACAGTCCGCTCCTTGATTTGGTGCATCGCGTACTCAAGCGAAATGCGTTTGAGAATCGCATAAGTGCGACCGATTCGACCGAGCAAACGCTTGCTCGCATGGTGTGGCACGCGCTCAACACACCGCTTACTTTTGGTGCGGAGACGTTTTATTTGAAGGATATTTCGCACGCAGATCGTCTGGCCGAAGTTGAATTCACGCTTGATGAGGCCGCCGCGCTCGCATGTGATTTGCCGCATCATGAAGGCGTCTTCAATGGCGCGATTGACCTTCTTGTTCGCCCGGCGGGGAAGAATGGAAACGTTTATATCATCGATTGGAAAACGAATACACTGAGTGCCTATTCGCCGGATGTTGTTCAAATTGCGATGCAGGAGAGCACCTATCCTTTGCAGCTTAAACTTTATTCGCTAGCCGTGGCACATTGGCTGGGCGAGGGGGCTCTTGCCGGTGTTGCTTACCTTTTTGTTCGCGGTGGAGAGACGGGGGCGGCAAGCGGCGTCTACCTGCAAAAGATCACGGCAGCCTTCTTGGACGACTGCCGCGCCACGCTTCACGGGCTCATCGCAAAAGATGCTTTGCCGAAAGGAGGCCGTGTATGACAGCACACGATATCCTACGTCGTCTTGAACTTTTCGCTATTCCGCGCGTGTGTGAAGGGCCTGTTCGCATCCTTCTTGCGCGGCTTATCTTGACGGATGCCCTCTCGTTTGGTGAGCTTCAAACCGCGCGTGATATGATTACGCGTGCCGAACGACGCGGCCAATCTATCTCGCCTCTTGCGTATCTTTTTCTCGCGGCACTTTTTATCTCGCAACAGGAGGGCAACACGTATCTTTTGGCGGGTGAAGGTGTTTCGCTTTTCGAGAAATATGCCTACCTTGAAACGCGTGAATCGGAACTGGGAAGCAATGCCGAGGCTGTCGAACGCCTTCGTACGTTGTGGCCGCAAGCCCTTGAAGCTGCCCGTGCTCTCGAGGGGGACGTCCTCATTTCGCGCGGCGACAAATGGTTTTTCAAACGCAACTTCGATGCCGTCCGCGCAATTTCTTCCTATCTTTCTGCGCGCGAAAAAAGTGCCGCGGAAGGATCGAATGATGCACCGCCAACAGAAGATGAAATCAATTCTGTTCGAAAAATTGACGATGTGCATGAATTGAATGCAGAGCAAGTTGAGGCGGTGCGCACCGTTCTTTCGCGGCACTTTGCCGTCATCACAGGTGGCCCCGGAACAGGCAAGACGACAATCGTTTGCGCCTTCTTGCGTCTTCTCCTCGCGCGTGGACTTACAGCGGACGACATCGCACTCATTGCACCGACCGGACGCGCTGCGCAACGCATGGGCGAAGCCCTGCACAAGCAGGCTGCACACGCGATGCTTGGCGAACGCCTCCGCGAAAAGATTGCCGCGCTCGAAGGAACGACCATCCATTCTCTATTGGGCGGTCGCGCGTCTCATTGGAAATATACTGCGGAAAACAAGCTTGCGCTCAAACTTGTTGTCGTTGATGAATCTTCAATGGTCGATGTTCATCTGATGAAGGCCTTGCTTGATGCGCTTCCTTCAACGTGTCGCCTTGTTTTGTTGGGCGATCAAGATCAATTGCCCTCTGTTGATGCGGGCGCGGTTTTGGGCGATATCGTGCGCGATCACGCCTGCCAACAAGTCGTTCATCTGCGCACGTCCAATCGCTTTACAGGCGCTTTTGCACAAGCTGCCGCGGCGGTTAATGAGGGCGACGCCGAAAAATTTGCCGCGCTTTCGCCCGATCTCACAAACGAAAAAGAACCATTTGCAATTCTTTCTCAAACGGATTCCGTCAACTGTTGCTATCGTCTTTTGGATGGGGCAGATTTGAATGCGAGGCTTTTTGCGTGGGCTGTGTGCAATGGACTTCTTGCGACGGGCGCCCTTGTCCGCCTTGCATCCGATCCTGCTTTCAAGGAAGACGCCTCACTTACAAATGGAAGCGCATCGAAATTGTCGAACACACTTTTTGCCGCGCTCGAATCTTCACGCATTTTGACGGTTGTGCGCCAAGGGTCTTTCGGTGCGGCGGCCATCAACGCGACACTTCTTCGTGCACGTTTCAATGGGCGTTTGCCGCGCGAGAGGCTTTCGGCCTGTGGCATCCCTGTTTTGATTACGCGCAATAATCGTGCGCGTGGATTGTGGAATGGCGAATGTGGCGTGACGGTTCAAGGGCCGATGGGGCTGACCGCCATCTTTCCACGCGGCGATCAAGTCGTCTCGTGTCCGGTCGGTCTCTTGCCTGAACACGAACTTGGCTATGCCTTGACCGTTCATAAAGCGCAAGGTTCCGAGTTTGAAAACGTCCTTGTTGTCTTGCCGTCTGAAACGAATCCACTTCTTTCGCGTGCGCTTGTGTATACAGCCCTGACGCGCGGCAAAAAACGTGCCTTCATTCTTGGCAATTCTGCCGCGCTTGCGAAGGCGATTCAAACATCTCTCACGCGTCATTGCGGTATCTAAAGGGACCGCTCTGCCCACGAAAAAGGTTCAATCCCTGCCTCTCTTTGGTCGCAGGAGGGGCTCTTTATGGTACGATTCAAGCGTATTCAAGATAAAGTACCGCGGTACTTTGTTAAAACCACCGCGGTACTTTAACAAAACCACCGCGGTACTTTTTGCAAACTACCGTGGTACTTTATCTTGTTCGTAGGGAGATACGACCTTTTTCCCCGTGAGATACGACCTTTTCCAAGGTGTGATTAGAGGTTCGCGAAGGGATTACACGAGAAGCCGCTCGCCGAGGATGGGGCGAAAGATGTGCGCCGTTCACGGGGCGCGGCACTTTTTCCGCGGCTGCCAGGTGGCGTCGCGGTGCCAGGCTTCGACTTCGCCGAAAGCGAAATTCTGCCGCGGACGCGGTCGACGCCAATCACCGTCACGTTCAATCTGTCGCCCGCCTTCACAACGGACGCCGGATCAGAAACGAAATTATCACTCAATTCCGAAACGTGAATAAGTCCATCTTGATGAACGCCGATATCGACAAATGCGCCAAATGCGGTCACGTTCGTGACGACGCCTTCGAGCTTCATGCCTTCTTTGACGTCCTCAATCTTGGTGACGTCTTCGCGGAATTTGGGCGGTTCGAAAGTCGCGCGCGGGTCGCGGCCAGGGCGAATGAGTTCGGCCAAGATGTCCTTCAAGGTTGGTTCGCCCACATCTGCGGTGACGTACTTCTTGATATCAATCTTTTTGGCCGCGGCAGAATTGCCCACGAGGTCGCGAACGGAAAGTCCCGCGTCCGATGCCATGCGGCTGACAAGTTCGTAGCGTTCGGGATGGACGGCGGAAGAATCGAGAGGGTTTGCCGCGTCCCGAATGCGGAGGAAGCCCGCGCATTGCTCGAACGCCTTATCGCCAAGACCTTTGACCTTGTGCAAATCTTCGCGCGATTTGAACGCGCCATTCAAGTCGCGCCATTCAACAATGGATTTCGCAAGCGACGAATTGATGCCTGACACGCGTTCAAGAAGTGGAGCCGAAGCCGTGTTTAATTCCACGCCCACGCCATTCACACAACTGACGACGACTTCATCGAGCTTCGCGCCCAAAAGCGGTTGATGCACATCGTGCTGATATTGACCGACGCCAATCGCCTTTGGGTCCACCTTCACAAGTTCGGCGAGGGGATCTTGCAAGCGGCGGCCGATGGAAATTGCGCCGCGGACCGTGAGGTCCAAATCTGGAAATTCCTTGCGTGCAATTTCAGAAGCCGAATAAACGGAGGCACCCGATTCGCTGACGGAAACGACGATGATATCCGTGCGGCCAATGTCTTTCAAGGTCTTACGAACAAAGGCTTCGGTTTCGCGTCCAGCCGTACCATTGCCGATGGCGATGGCTTGTGGATGAAATTTTGTCGCGATGAGTTGAATCGCGGCCGCGGCTTCGCTTGGTTTCTGCATTGGGAAGATAACGGTCTTGCCCAAATACTTGCCTGTCGCCGACAGCATCGCGAGTTTGCAACCTGTGCGAATGCCAGGGTCGATTGCGAGGACGGCCTTTTCCCCAAGCGGCGAAGCGAGAAGAAGATGGCGCAAGTTTTCGGCAAAGACTTCAACCGCCGCGCGATCCGCTTCCATCTTCTTTTCGACGGTGACATCAATTTCGCAACTAGGCGCGAGCAGGCGCTTGTAGGCATCTTCCGCGGCAAGTTGAACTTGCTCTTTGGCCGCGGCACTTTTTTTGAATGCGGCGCCAGGAGCGGCTTCGACAATTTCCATCATGCGATCAATGACGGGCGCAGAATCGAGCGAGAGCTTGACCCAAAGGACGCCTTCCTTTTGACCGCGGCGGATTGCGAGATAGCGGTGCGATGGAATGGTCGTGATGGATTCAGAAAAGTCGTAGTACTGTTCATACTTGGTGGGCTCAGTCGGCTTGGGGCTTGCGACCTCACTTTTCACAACGGACTTCGTGGCAAAGGCTTGGCGCACAAGGCCGCGCACATCAGCCATATCGGCGACGCGCTCCGCCAAAATATCACGCGCATATTGCAAATCTTCTGCCGCGGTATCGGCTGGGACGGTGCCCGACCAAATAGAATCGGCGAGTGGTTCAAAGCCTTTTTCTTTTGCGACTTGCGCACGCGTGCGGCGTTTTGGTTTATATGGTTGATACAAATCTTCGAGCGCGCTCTTCTGCCAACACGCGGCAATTTTTTCGCGTAGCTCGTCCGTCAACTTTCCTTGCTCGTCAATTGATTTGAGAATCGTTTCTTTGCGTGCTTCAAGTTCGCCGTAGTAAGCAAGGCGTTCTTGGATTTTGCCAATCGCGACTTCATCGAGATTGCCATGGGCCTCCTTACGGTAGCGCGCAATAAAGGGGACGGTGCAACCTTCGGAAAGGAGTTTTTCAACCGCGGCAATTTGTCGTGCAGAGGCGCCGACTTCGGCGACCATGCGTTGTGTAATTTCTGCGTTCATTTAGTCTTCGTTCTTTTCTTCGTTCGATTCTTCTTGTTCTTCAAAATTGTTGGAGACGCGGCGGACAATGCCTTCGCGTGGTTCGGCTTCAGGCGGGATGGTGAGGGGCGCAAGGGGCGCGTCATCGGCTTCAAGTGCTTCCCACGCGGCCGAATAGATGGGGAGGCCTTTTTCGCGAAAGCCTGTTTCAAATTCGGTCCAAACTTCTTTTGGGCGCGGCATGGCTTCGACCTTCTTGAAGCGTGCGTCCGCGGCAAAACATTCGCAAACAGTTTGGAAGTATTCTGCGTGGTCCGTCGCGAATTCAATGCGCCCGCCAATTTCGAGACGCTTCCAAAGTGCGTTCAAAAAGAGTGGACCAAAGAGGCGATGCGAATGGTGGCGTTTCTTGGGCCATGGGTCCGGGAAGAAAACGTAGACGCGGCGCAAGTGATGCGCGGGTAGGAGGTAATGAAAGGTGTAGAGGGCCTCGAGGCGCAAGACGTGGGCGTTCGTGATTTTGAGGCGCGCACATTTGGCGTCGAAACTACGCACGCGGCCGAGCATACGTTCGATGCCGAGGAACTCGCATTCGGGATGTGCCGCGGCGCGCGTCGTGAGGAAGCGGCCCTTGCCACAACCAACCTCAACTTCAAGCGGACGCGACGCGTCAAACTCCAATGCGCGGCACGGGTCCGTCACATGAATGATGGCCCGACCGGTCGATTCTACTTCTGCTTTTCTCATGACCAGATATTATACCATATTTGAGGTGACGGTGCAAGCGGTGACGCGGGGATGTTGGGGTGGATGGCGGGATAGAGTTTATTAAGAAAATATGAGGGATGGTAAGTTTAGGGTTGAAACATACTCGAAAGTATGTTATAATATGTGGTCATGAAAGTCAGATTAGGTTTTTTGTGGATGGCGGCTGCCGCGGTGGTGGTTGGATGTTCGACCATTCGGGATGCGCGAGAGGCGCAGAATGAGGTTGAAGGGCGCGGCCAAGATGCCGCGGTTGGTGGGGTGCGCGCGCGATTGGATTTGCGTGGTGCGTCCTTGCGGGAGCTTGTGCATTTTGCGCTGACGAATCGTCCGTCGGTTGTGAGTGCGGGGTTGGCGGTGGAGGATGCGCGGCTTCAATTGAAGGCGCTTGCGGCGGATGCGCCGCTTGTGAGTGAGAAGCCGTGGGGCGCGGCAGATTTGAGTTTGAGTGGTGGGTATGCGGCGTCGAGTGAGAGTGCGCATTGGGAAGATTTGAAGGTGAACACGGAGGGGAGCCCGAGCGCGGCCGTTTCGTTGGAATTGTTGTTGTGGGATTTTGGGCGGTACAATGCGAAGGCGCGTGCGCAGAGTGAGCAGGTGATTGCGGCGGAAATGAATTTGGCGGACACGGGGTATGACGTCTTTTATGATGTGGCGAAGGCGTACTTTACGTACTTGGAAGATTGTGCGTTGTTGACGGTGGCGCAGACGAATGAGCAAGAGTATGCGGACCATTTGGCGCGGGCGGAGGCGAAGTTGGATGCGGGCGAGGCGAACAAGTTGGATGTGTTGAAGGCGCGGCTTGATTATGCGCAATCGCGGCAGAAGACGGTGGCGGCATCGAATTCTGTGACGACGGCGGGGGCGGAGTTGATGAAGGCGTTGGGGGTGGATGCGTCGCGTGGGACGTGTGCGGAGGTATTTGGGCGTGGGCCTGCGGCGGATGGGATACAATGTGTGATGAGGGGCTTTGCGCGGACGGAGTATAGCGTTGGGGAGGCGTTTGAGTTGGCGCGGACGAATGCGCCGGCGGTGCGGATGGCGCGTGCGAAGTTGCGTGCGGCGTCGCATGAAGTGGATTATGCGGTGGCGGATTTGATGCCGTCGGTGTCGGCGAATGTGAAGTTGAGTTGGACGGATCCGTTGTGGTTGTGGAATTGGGGCGTGAGTGGTGTGCAGTCGCTGTTCCAGGGTTTCCGGAAGACGACGGCGGTGGACCGTGCGGTGGTGGCGATGAAGGAGGCCGCGGCAGAAGTGGACGAGGCGGAGCAGCAGTTGTCGGTTGAATTGGAGACGGCGATTAGTGCGCGGGATGATTCGGTGAAGGCACTGGAGACGGCGGTGGCGTCGATTCAGAGTGCGCGGGAGAATTTGGACATGGTGCGGCGGCAGTTTTCGGTTGGTGACGTGAGCCGGATTGAGTTGTCGGAGGCGATTGCGTCGCATTCGACGGCGATGGGGGATTGTGTGACGGCGTTTTACAGTGGGCAGAGGGCGGAGGCGGCGCTCTTTGCGAAGATTGGGCGGTACCCAATTTACACGGAAAAGATTGAAGCGGAAATGCCATAAAGAAGAAAGGTAAAAAAGACTTATGAAGAAGATGATTAAGATTGGGATGTGTGCGATTGCGGGCGGGATGCTGGCGGTCGTTGGCTGTTCGGAAGGCGGGCTTGGGGCGCATAAGCCGAAGGGTCCGAAGTATCGGTATGCGCCGATTATGAAGACGGATATTGTGTGCACGGTGGAGGCGACGGGGACGATTACGCCGCGGAATTCGCCGGAGGGGATTCCGGTGGGTGCGCAGGTGAATGGCAAGATTGTGAAGTTGTTTGTGGATTACAATTCGGTTGTGACGAATGGGCAGGTTGTGGCGTTGATTGACCCGCAAGTGTATGACGCGAATTACAAGAGTGCGGTGGCGCAGTTGCATGGGAACAAGGCGAATATCAAGTTGAGGGAAGCGCAATTGGTGCTGGCGGAAAAGACGCTGGAGCGCAAGAAGAAGTTGTACGAGAAGCAGATGTGTTCGGAGGCGGATTTGGACGCGGCGATTGAAAGTCGCGATACGACGCTGGCGCAATTGGAGAGCGCGAAGGCGGCGGTGGAACAGTCGGAGGCGTCGGTGAGTCAGGCGAAGGCGAACTTGGATTATTGCACGATTCGCTCGCCTGTGAATGGGGTGGTGTTGGACCGTAAGGTGGAAGAGGGCGAGACGGTGGTGTCGTCGATGAATGCGGTGCCGGTGTTGACGATTGCGGAAGATTTGAAGACGATTTGGGTGGAGGCGACGGTGCCGGAGGCGGACGTTGGGAACATCAAGATTGGGCAGGAAGTGACGTTCACGGCGGATGCGTATCGGCGGAAGTTCAAGGGGAAGGTGCGGCAGATTCGTTTGGCGGCGACGACGACGAATAATGTGGTGACATATCCGATTATTATTGAGGCGGAGAATCCGGATGAGATGTTGTTTCCGGGGATGACGGCGACGTTGTCGATTGAGACGGCGCGAGCGGAGGATGTGGCGGCGGTGAGCGCGGCGGCTTTTCGTTTTCGGCCGAAGGATGGGGACAAGGCGGAAGGGGATGTGCCGAAGGGGCGTAAGTTGTGGTTTGAGCGCGCGGATGGGAAGTTGGAGGCGAAGGTTGTGGAGCAAGGGATTTCGGATGATTCGTTTACGGAGTTGAAGGGCGCGGCAGATTTGCTGGAGAAGCGCGCGGTGATTGGGTATGAGACGGCGCAGACGGCGAAAAGTGCCGCGGAGGATACGACGAATCCATTTATGCCGAAGCCGCCGCAACGTGGCACGAAGGGCACGGCACCAGAACCAAAGGCGAAGAAGTAATGGAACACCTGATTGAGATTCGCGATTTGCGTAAGACGTATGCGATTGGTGATGAGCCGGTGCATGCGCTCGATGGCGTGTCGCTGAGCATTGATAATGGCGAGTTTGTGGCCATTATGGGCGCGTCGGGTTCTGGGAAGTCGACGATGCTGAACATTTTGGGATGTTTGGATACGCCGACGTCGGGGTCGTATTTGCTGGACGGGATTGAAGTGGCGCGGCGGTCGCGTGCGGAATTGGCGCACATTCGCAATCGCAAGCTGGGGTTTGTTTTTCAGAACTTCAATCTTTTGCCGCGGACGAGTGCGGTCGAGCAAGTGGAGCTTCCAGACCTTTATTTGGGGCGGTTGGGGCGCAGTGCGCGGCGGCGGCGTGCGATTGAGCTTTTGAAGCGCGTGGGACTTGGCGGGCGCATTGGGCACACGCCAGCGCAACTTTCGGGCGGCCAGCAACAGCGCGTCGCGATTGCGCGGGCGTTGATGAATGAGCCGCCTGTGTTGTTCGCGGATGAGCCGACGGGCAACCTCGATACGAAGAGCTCGATTGAGATTATGGACCTTTTTACGAACCTCTCGAATGAGGGGATTACGATTGTGATGGTGACGCACGAAGATGATATTGCCGCGTATGCGAAGCGCCACCTTTTGATGCGCGACGGCAAGCTTGTGAAGGACGACCACAAATGAACTTCTCGATGATTTTCAAGGTGGCGATTCTTGCCATTTTGCGCAATAAGACGCGTTCGCTTTTGACGTGCATTGGCATCATTGTGGGCATCGCGGCAGTTATTGCGGTGATGGCGATTGGCAAGGGCGCGTCGACGATGATGGTCAAGGAAATTTCGTCGATGGGGAATAACCTTGTGATGATTTTTCCTGATCGGAATCGGCAAGGCGCGGTGCGTTCGAGTTTGGGTTCGGGCCAGACGATGACGGCTAGTGACGCGGAGGCGATTCGTAAGGAGTTGAGCCATCTCGTGGCGGCGGTGAGCCCGACGGTGAATGTTTCGTGTCAGCTGATTCGCGAGAATCGCAACTGGAATACGCGGGTGAGCGGCGTGTCGTGTGATATGCCGGAGATTCGGAATTGGGGTGTCGGCGAAGGGCGGTTCTTCGATGAAAATGAAGAGAAATCTTCCGCGCGAGTTTGCGTGATTGGCGCGACGGTGAAGTCGAACTTGTTTGCGGAAGATGAAGATGCGCTCGGGAAGATTATTCGAATTGGGTCCATGCCATTCAAGGTGGTGGGGATTCTCGAGACGAAGGGCGCGAATGGTTGGGGGCAGGACCAGGACGATACGGTGATGGCGCCGTATACGACGGTCGGGCGCGTGTTGCAACGTTCGAAGTTTCGGTCCATCAACATGATGAATGTGTCGCTTCGGTCGATGGATGATTTGGAGGAGGCCAAGCGCGAAATTACGGCCTTGTTGCGGCAGCGGCACAAATTGGCGGACTACCAAGACAACGATTTTGAAACGCGCGATACGACGGAGATTATGAATACGATTGGGTCCGTGACGGGGCTGATGACGGTTTTGTTGACGGCGGTCGCGGCAATTTCTCTTCTCGTTGGCGGCATTGGCATTATGAACATCATGCTTGTTTCGGTGACGGAAC
The DNA here is from genome assembly GCA_963645785.1 of bacterium. GTDB lineage: Bacteria > Verrucomicrobiota > Kiritimatiellia > RFP12 > UBA1067 > UBA1067. The sequence continues at coordinate 211 of CAVIVB010000029.1, read as the reverse complement.
GTATTCGCGAGATTGGTCTTCGCATGGCCATTGGCGCGACGCCTTCGAATATCTTGATGCAATTCATTTTGGAGGCAGTCGTCTTGTCGACGGTGGGCGGATTGATTGGCGTCGGACTCGGCATTGGCGCGGCACATATTATTGGACAAGTCCAGAATTGGCCAATCGTAATTGAAGCGACAAGCGCCGTCTACGCATTCCTGTTCTCGGC
>CAVIVB010000028.1:5450-10465 GCA_963645785.1 bacterium | reverse complement strand
CTTGAGAAGGCCCAAGTTGAAGCCCAATACGAGGCTGAACAGAAAAGTGCCGCGGTGCGTGCGTGGTTGGCATGGGTGAGCCGTGCGAAGGCGTGTGGCAAGCAGAACGTTTGATGGTGAGGCGTTAAACCATCCCGCGGTGGGAAACCACCGCGGTAAGCTGGTTACAGCATTGATCTTTGACAATTGAATAGTTTTTGAGTGGGGTAAGAATTAACTCCGAGCCTTTACTTAATCGCCCAGCCGTGGGACTTAGCAAAGTCGAGATATTCTTTCCAATCCTCGGGCGTGATGGCGTGGCCCCCATGGCGGACGTGATAGCCGACGTTTTGCCAATCGTTGCCGTAGGCTTGCTTCGTCACTTCGAACGCGGCGAATTCGCCGGATGGGCAAGCCCACCAATCTTGGTCGGCCGAACCGATGTGCAAAAGGCGCGGCGCAATTGCGGACAGGACCCAATGCTGGTCGAAAGGCATTTCATCGTCCTTATCGGCAAAGGTGGCGGCCTTCGGTGCGAACCAATGCGGGAAGTAAGTCGTGATGCGCTTGATGGTTTCACCGCAGACATTACGTGTCGAAAGACGTGCACCCAGGCAGCCCGAATCATTCGGGCAGGAATACGCAAAACGCTTGTCCGTCGCCGCCGTCCACATCGCAGTCTTACCGAGGCGTGAATGGCCGATGACGGCGAGATGTGCCGCGTCCGCTTGCGGGTCGGTTTGCAAGTAGTCGGCGATGCGGCTATTGGCAAAGGCCCAAGTTGAAATTGCGCCCCAATCATTTTCCTTGCGCGTGATTCCATTCAAGATATTCTTGTCATCTTTCAAGACGGTGTTATAATCATAAATGACGACGCCGACGCCACGTTCCAAAATGTACTTGACGGGGCACGAGCCATCTTCCAAATCGTGCATCTTGAAAAGCGGATTCACGAAGACGGGAACCTTCTTGTCGGTTTTCGGGAAGTAGCCAATCGCGTCAAATTCTTTTTCGCCCAATGGGGTCATCGTATTGAGGCGAATGACTTTTTTGATTCCGCCGACCGCGGCATCTTCCGTTGTGGAAATGACGGTGGCCTTGGGCACAAAGCCTTTGAAGTCAGGCCGCACGCCATAGATATTTTCGGCCATCGTTTTGAGACGAAACGCCGCGTCGCCTTGCAGGGCTGGGATTTTCCCCGCCGCCGAAACGCACCACACACAACCAACTGCCGCAAGCGCGACAATGCCTATTTTCATTTTTTCTCGTTTCATTTTGTTGTTCTCCTTCGTAAAATGTTTTTAGTGAGATGTGGCGAGGGCGCGTTCTTTGAGGGCCAGCGCGAGGGCTTGGCGCGCGTCTGCCGCGGTCATAAAGGGGACGTCGCGCGTTTCGGCCTTACGTGTCAAGCTTGGATGGCGCACGACGAGTGAATGGAAATAGCGAATTTCTTCGATGTACGCCGTGGTGTTGCCCAGGCGCGGCGTAAAGGGTTTGGCGTCTGTTGGATAGACGCGGAGAGGGTCCTTATTTTTGGAATCGAGGATGACGGTGGCGCGCTCGAGAAAGACGCGGGCTGTCGCTTGAAAGAGGAATGAGGGTGCAGCCGCATATGAGCAGTCAGAGGTAATAAGTTTATTGTCCGCGTAAATGTACTCGCTTGTGAGATGGTCGACTGTGCCGCGCTTGGAGTAATGGGCATGCGAGCGAACGCGCTGTGGGACGCCGAAGAGAGAAAGAATGTAGTCGGCATCGTGAATATGGGCGTCAAGATAAAGGCCGCCGGATTTGAATTCTTCCTGTTGGCTCGGGCCAAAGGATGTCCATTTAGGATCGGACATGAAACGGGAAAAATCTGCCGCGATGAGGCGCCCATATTTTTTGGATTGGATGAGCGTGTAGAGATAGCTATAGGCTGGGTCGAAGCGGACGCACTGCGCGATGAGGAGGATGCGGCCAGCGTGAACGGAAGCCGCAAGCATGGCATCGGCATCGGCTAGGTTGAGGGCCATGGGTTTTTCGCAAAGGACATGGCAATGCGCGTTGAGGGCCTTGATCGCAAGAGTGGCGTGAAGTGGCGTTGGGGCTGTAATATCAACAACATCGAATCCGCCCGCCGCGAGCATCTCATCAAAGGAAGAATAAATCTTGATGGTGCGCGGCAGTTTTGAATTGTCCGCGGCGCCTTTGATATTGCCTTTGACAGTGGCGGTGAGCTGGGCCGCGTTGGGTTCGCAGATGGCAACAACCTTTGCACCGCGGCACTTTTTCCACGCGCCATAATGCGTGCGGCCCATAAAACCATATCCAACGATTGCAACACGTGTCATTATTCGTTTGCCTTCTTGTAGCGGATGGCGCGGCGTCCAGAATGAGGTTGGGCGTTTCGTTGTCCTTCCGCGGCACGTTGAGCGCGCGGCTTGTCCTTGAGAATTTCCGATTCGGCGTGGCGCTTCGTGACGAGAACGGGGCGCGTATAGCCCGCCTTGGCGAGGGTCGCCATCAAGAATTGCGCATCCGCCAAATTGCGTGCGGCCTCGGCATCAATCAAAATGTGAATCGTGCGTGTGTGAGGCACTTCGCGATCCTCAAGGGCTTCGACGACTTCGTAAGGTTCGACGCGTTCCTCGCCAAAATAAATGCCCGTCGTCGAAACGCGCACCGCCGGATGTGCCGCGTCGAGTTCAAGTGTGCGCGTTGTCGTGCAGCCGCACGAGAGAAGGCACATATAAAGAATCGTTCCCGCGAGAATGCTAAGGAGCGGATTGCGCCGCCAAAGTTGCAACCCGACCGTGAGCGCGCCGGCGATGTATGGATACGCCGTGCGCCATTCAAGCCCCGTGTACGAATAAATGATGAGCCCCGCAATGATAATGGGCGAGATGATGTTGCCAAGGCGTTCGACCCAAGGTGGCAAGTCGCGGTCGCGCCCCGCAAAGAGGAGGAATGGCAACGCACGCAAGCCAAACGTCACCGCCCACGCAACAATAATCACCGCGGCAAGATAAAGGCAACGATCAAGCATGGTGACGAATCATCTCCCTCATCTGGTCCGTGAAAATAACAAGGAAAAGCGCAACCATCGCGAACTCAATACCGCGCGAAGGAATGGGAAGTGCACACCCCGCAAGCGCACCCGCCGTCGTGCCAATCACCCAATAGCTCGCATTCAGCGCCCCATTCCAAATGCAGTAATACCGATGCTTGAGCGGGTTCGTAATCTTGCACGCCACATCGAGCGCGTAAATCTCATCGGCGAGCGAATGAATCAAAAACCACTTCTGCGAAAGTTGAATCCCCTTCCAACGCTTCAAAAGCGAAAAGCCATAAAACGCATAACGGAAATTAATCATCAACGTGAGAAGCGCAATTTGAAGAAGCGACGCGGACGACGCCATCGCCGGCACAATCGCAAAGCTAAGCGTTCCCGAAATGCAAAGTGCCGCACACAGCCCCGACCACACAGGCGCGCAAGGTGCATTCGCCTTGACCGCCATCAACACGCCCGCGGCAAATCCCATCGTGATGTAGCCCATCATGACGGGAAGCGAATTTATGAGCGCGCGGCGAAAAATGGCGCGGCGTTCATGACGCGCGATTTGCGAGAATTCGTGCCACACGTTCGGCATCCTCCGGCGTGTCAACTCCCACGCCCTCATCATTCGTCTTCACCACAGCAATGCGCGCGCCCATCCACAACGCACGCAACTGTTCAAGCTTCTCCGTCTGTTCCAACGCACATGGCTTTTCCGCCACATACCGCCGCAAAAATTCGCCGCGATACGCGTAGATTCCCAAGTGCCGAACATAAAGTCCGCTCGCCAAATTCGGTTCATGATCGCGATCGCACGGAATCGGCGCACGCGAAAAATACAACGCCCCATCATTGCGATCGAGAACAACTTTCACAACCGTCCGCGCCGCAAAATCTGCCGCGCTCCGAATCGGCGTCACCGCCGTCGCCATCGACCATTGCGGATCATTCTTCAACTTCGCCACCAACTCGTCAATCAAGTTTGGATCAATGAGCGGCTCGTCACCTTGAATGTTCACGAGAATATCATCGTCCGCAAAATTCCCCGCCGCGCACGCAATACGATCCGTCCCGCTTGGCAATTCCGACGGCGTCATCACCGCCTTGCCACCATACTGTTCAACCGCCGCAACAATGCGCTCATCGTCCGTCGCGACCAACACTTCATCGAGGCTCTTCGCCTTCTTCACGGCCTCCACCACCCACGCCACAAGCGGCTTGCCCGCCAAGTTCGCCAAGGGCTTACCGGGGAAGCGGCTCGACCCAAATCTACTCGGGATTATTCCAAATGTCTTCATTGTTTTCAACCAACTCAACTTTCCTAAAGAACAACTTTTTCAAAAGGGGCAAACGCCGCTCCTGACGCTCCAAGGACCACATCAAGAACCGCCACTTCTTATCAAATCCATACTTCGCCGGCAGCTGCGGCCTGAACGATTCAAACTCATCACGCATCACGCTCAGCTGCCACGCCAGCGCATGCGTCCGAAATTCAAACCCGCCCATAAACCGCTCTGCAACTTCCGCCATCGTCACATTGTGCCGCTTCTGATAAATCTTCAACGTGTGCGCAAAGTTCGCCATATAGAAGTTCGCCATCTTGTGCAAATTCTCATCCGTGAAATCAAGACACGGCCAACCAAAACTGCCGCGGATTGAACACGTCGACACACTCTTCGGCACAATCCTCTGCCGCATGATGTCGTACTCAAATTCGTAAATCTCTTTGCCAACACCATACAGCGGCGACGTCGTCTTCGGGTCGAATTTCTTCATCGCCATATTTTGTGCCGCGGCATCCCCCATCAACGCCGCAAGCCCCAACACGACTTCCTTCTCCTCAATCGACGAATCATCCACGCTGCGGAAATAATTCTCTGGAATCGCATCCATCGGCTCGCCTTCACACCGCGCCCGAATATAAAAATCAACCGTCCCCGAACCCGTCCGCGCACGCCGTTGCAACAATCGATAAAACGCGCTCATCTTCATCCCCAGCGCA
>CAVIVB010000028.1:0-5440 GCA_963645785.1 bacterium | reverse complement strand
CGTCCGCCCTGCGCCCATCGGCACCGTCACATCTTCGCGCAACTCATACACATTCGCATACTCCACCAACTCATCGCGCGACATCAACCCACGCAAATTCGACAGCAACACCTCACTCCGCGAATCCGCCCCTGGATGCAACACCGGCCGCCCATTCACAAACGTCGCGCCCGGCAGCGCCGTCCGCCGATCATCAAACGCTGGCGTCGAACCCTCGCCCACGACCGAGTAAATCTCGCCCGTCACATACATGTAAATCGTCTCAATAAACGCGTTCGAATTCTCGTCCGCCAACTCCGGCTTCGTCAACAGCGACTCATACAACGCGGCAATTTCCCCCGCCTTCTGAATAATCCCCAACTGCCCAATCCGCCCCAGCGCAATCGCCTCCATCAACCGCTCCAACTCCGGAATCACCTTCTCCAACGCCACCCCACGCCGCAATCCAAAAAGCTCAATCTCGTGATGCCCGCGATACTTCGACATACGCGTGAACGAATACCGATTCCCCTCATACACGCTCACCAATTCCTTCAGCCCACGCACAAATTCTTCCGGCTCCGTCTGCGCCAATTCCACAAACCGCTTGAACTCCGAAAGCGTCAAAAAATGCACACCGCGCATCGAATGATAATACCGAATCTTCGACGAAATCTTTTTCTTCGACGCCGCGAGCGCAACCCGCATCTCATCCGCCGTCCACGCCAGCGGCCGTATCCGCCACTCCTGCCCCAAATGCCGATAATGCTCCAGCGTCAGCACATTCCGATCGCCCATCACAATATCGTTCATCCCAAATCCAACCGTCCCCAACAACCAATCATCCATCGCAAACAATGTCTTCGACGGAATATCGCGCTGCGACGTCTCAATCTTCCCCTCGACCACATTCGCGCACAAAATATTATGCATCAAAACTTCGCCGCGCTTCGCCGCCGTCACATGCGAAATCTCCCAAAACCGCCCATCCAACAACGGAAACGCCGCGACCGAATGATTCCCCGTCGTCATCGTCATCACGCGCCCGCCCGGCACATGGTGATTCAAATCCTTCTTGTCCACAATCAACACACTCGGCCGCTCCCCCAAATGTGCCGCGACCCCATCCTCAAAAATAAACGTATCCTCCCCAACGTCCCACGCATGAAACACCCGCTCACGCCCCATCGACACCGTGCGCACAATCCCCGCGCGCCGCACGCCCGTCTTCTTCACCTTACCGAGGAATTGCCGTATCGCGTTCATTCGTGATGATGGTGACAATCGCACCCCTCGTGATGTTCATGATGATGTTCATGTGCATGCGTCTCCGCCGCAATCAAATCTTCCGCGAGCGCCCCCACTGCATCGAGCCCCGCCTCATCCGCCGCCTCCAACAAATTCTCAAGCGCCGGCAAAACATACTTCCCAAACTGCGCCTGCCCCACACTCGCCAGCCGCCCATACGCACCCAAACATTGCACCAACCGCTCCACCGCCGCATACGCAACAACCGCCCCAATCCCCTCGCGCCCGCTCGCCTTCCCATACAACTTCACAAGCGCTCGCTTCTCACCCTCCATCAACTTCGCCGCGTACGGATCATACAACAAACTCGCCAAATCATACACCGCCGGTCCCTTCCGCATCCCCTGAAAATCAATCATCGTCATCTCACCATTCTTCCACAATATATTCGACGACTGAAAATCACGATGCACCAACGCCTTCGGCTCCTTCTCCAAAATCGCCGCGACGTTCTTCAACTCTTCTTCAACCTCTTTCGGACACGCCCGCGAATACCGCGCACCCAAACAATACTCCTTAAATAACTCACGCTCCCACGCCCAAAGCTCCGCGTCAAATTCCTTCTCCAACTCAAGCCCGCTCGCATCTAGCCCATTGAACTTCGCCAGCACCTCCACAACCTTGACGTAATCTTCGAGCATCATCTTCTTCTCGCGCCCCGCCCAACTCATCACCATCGTCTTCATCTCGGGCAAGTCCGCCTCAATCTCCGGCACCGGAATCCCCTGCGCCTTCAACCACTTCGCATGCCCCACATACTTCGCATTCTCCGCGCGCTTCGCATCGTCATAAATGATCACAATCTTCCCGTCCACCTTGAAGAAACACCGATCACTCCCGCGCGCCCCCAAAAACTCCACACTCTTCGCACCCACCGCCGCCAATTGCGGCAAATCCGCCAACGCATTCTCATCCCCCGCCGTGTTCACCTCCACATAATTCGCAATCGTCCCCGCGTCCGTCCAAAGCGCCCCCTCCGCCACCTTCCCACGCATGAACTTCCCATCCATCATCGCCGCCTCATACGCCTCAACAATCGTCGAAAATCCTTCCGCCTTCACATACTTCAAAATCTCAGCCTTCAACAGCGCAATCCCACAATACGTGTACGTCCCAGGAAATCCCGCATCCAAACTCTTCCAACACGTAATGTACCCACTCGGATCCGCCTCAATCGTCCGCGGCCCCTCCTCGCTCATCAAACACAACCCAATCGTCTCAACACCGTCCGCACCCTTCCGCGTCAATTCTGCCGCGCTCCCAAATCCTTCAAACCCCTCCACAACAATATCGCCATTCACCAAATAAAAATCATCGCCACCAATCCAATCCCTCAACGGATTCAACACCCCGCCCGTCCCCAATATCTCCTTCTCAACCGACACCTCAATCTCAAGCCCCATCTCCGCGGCAGTTTTCTTCGCCCATTCTTCAACCTGCTCCGCCAAATAATGCGCGTTCACACGAATCTCTTCAACGCCCCAATCCTTCAACATCGCCACAACCCGCGTGAGCATCGCCTCCCCCCACACAGGCAACAACGGCTTCGGCACCACACACGTCAGTGGCCTCAACCTCGTCCCCATCCCCGCCGCAAGCACAATCGCTTTCCGTACCATCTTACCAAACCCTATTATGCTGACGCTGCGCCTTCACACGCGGCTCTTCCAACATCAACGTATACCACTTATCGCCCAACCCCGAATTGTTGAAATGCGCCACACGATTGTTCATCAGCTCCGTGTGATTCCTCTTCAACGTCTCATCATCGCTCTTCTTCAACGCCTCCGTCAACGCCTTAAACGCCGCGTCCACCTCATTGCGCTTCACCAAAATCCAACTCCACAACGCCGCCAATACCACATTCTGATTGTACTTCAAACGCTTCACCGTCTTCTCATAAATCTTCCCAATCGCCTCCGTCTTCTCCCCCAACATGTACATCCGCGCCATCTTCATCGCCACCATCATCGGATCCAACATCAACGCCTTCGGCATGTTCTTGTCCACCTCTTTCCATTCCTTCACCATCCAATGCAATTGCACCTTCATCGTCGCCATCTGCTTCTCAATCATCGGCACCCACCACCGATACTTCCGCATCTTCTCAGACTCCGCCAACGCCTCATGCACAAAAACTTTCGTGTCCTCCAAAAGCTCCTTCTGCGCCGCCTGTATCGAACCCGGCGGACGAAACTCCCAGCGCTTCATCTTCGCTTCCAACTGCTTCTGACCCCCCGCGAGGATTCCCTGCACCTTCCCCATCTCCGCCGTCATCCGCTTGCGAATGATGTATCCAAACAAAAATTGAACAAGCCCAAACCCAAGAATCCCCCAGAAAATGGACCAACCAACGGACACATCCGCGGCGAAATACGTCGCGCATGAAATGCCGCTTCCAATACCTAAAGCTAGTATGATGGTTATCATGGCGTATATTATACCATATTTTCGCTTTCCTGACTAGTAGAAAAGTTGAGAATCAAAAAATTCTTTCTTCCCCACCAGCCATCCCGCGTTTTGCCGCGGGGCGCTCTCCGCCCCGCTTACTGCACCCTTATGCACAACCCACTCGGGTCATCCGGCTGCGGAAAATGCACCATCCACGCCCCACGCGTCCCCTCCCCATTCGGCTCACGCCACACACCAAAACACCCCTCCGGCTTATCCGCCTTCGGAAAATCCTCCCCATAATCCTGCGCCAATTCCTTCCACCCCTGCTTCTTCGAACAATAAATCGTCAGCCCCGTCGCACCATTCCCAGCAACCCTCGCCAGCAAATTCGTCATCATCTCATGTGGAAACGGCTTGCCATAAATATACAAACTCCCATTATTCTTCATCCGAAACGCCCCCGCACACATATTCGTCATCTTCGGAAAATCCAACACCAACCGACTCATCGACGTAGACTTCTCAAATACCGGAAATGTAATCACATCAATCGGCCCCCTCAACTCCATCTCGGACACCTTCGGCAACGAAATCGCATAATCAGTATAGCTGAACCCCATATCCGACCGAATCTGCGTCAAATTTGTCAAAACAAGCGTCCCCGTCACCTTTGGCAAAGTAATTGAATTGCGCCCCAACGTCTGAATCTGCCGCGGCACAATATCCGCAATATCACCCTCCACTTGATTGAACCCACTCATCATACAAAATGTCAGCATGTTCGGCGCCTCAATCTTCACCTTCGTCGCCATGAAACTCGGCCGCAACTCAAAACCCGCAACCTGCGACGTCCGAATCCAAATATTCGTCATCTGAAACGACCCACTCGCACTGCCCGCATAAAACGCACTCCCTCCAATAAATTGCAAGTTCGTCAAAATCATATCCCCCGTCATCTTCTTGAAATTCGCAAGCATCTTCGTCCCCACATTCGTCACGCCAGGATTCACCATGTCATGAAACGCATTCGACACAACCCCATCAATCGGACACCCCCAACTGTCCTGATTCCAAAAAAGCAAGTTCGGACACTTAAATACAACCTTCCCCAACGCCGAACATCCCCGAAGCGACCAATCACTACACCGAATCTGTTCAATCGTCTCGCTTTCCAATTCAAACACCTGAAGCCCCGTATTCCCTCTCAACATCGAAGGTACATACTTTCCCGCCACATTGTTCGCATAAAAGTTCGTCACCGCGGCACTTTTCCACGCCTCCGACCCCGGAAACGTCAACCCCGTAATCGCCACATCCCCCACAACCATATCCCGCAAATCCAATACCCCATCCCCCGCGGCAGTTGTAATCGCCCCCAAAGTCATCGTCCCCGCGGCAGGATCGTACGCCGTCACCGCAATCACCCACTTCCCATCCGTCACCGTCTGGGCCGTTTCATCATACGTCCAATTCGTGGTAGCCCAACCAATCGAGCCCCACAAAACCGCCGCGCCAATCATCGCGCCCTTCAACCAACTCTGCTTCATTTCTAGAATCTCCTTGTTTTATTGGACTTGGCCACCTCCAGCCACTCGCCAAAAGAACCTCATCCGCCTTTGATTCCACCTATTATAGCATATTTTTTTTCTACGTCAATCCCCAATTTTTGATTAGTTATAAACCAAATCTGCCGCGCTCTCTCCTCAAAATCCGCCGCGGTTGAGTGCCCGAAGCGTCAGCTTCGGGTGGGGGCGCGGGG
>CAVIVB010000027.1:2838-10606 GCA_963645785.1 bacterium | reverse complement strand
AAGCGCGCGGAACTTGATGCGGCCAAGGGTGGGAAAAGTGCCGCGGTCAAGCAAAAGAGTGCCGCGGATGAGCCCAAGAAGGAAGAGAAGCTCACCTCAAAAGAGTTGCGTCAACAACGCGCGGCAGAACGTGCGAAGACGGCACCAAGGATGCGCGAACTCAAGAAACGCGTCGAGACAGCCGAAAAGAAGATCGACGAATTGCAGAAGGCGCTTGATGAGGCCTCGGCTGAATTGTTCAATCCGACGCCGACAACCGACTTTGCTGAGGTGAATCGTCAGGTGCGTACGCTCCAATTTGAGATTGATCGCTACACAGCTGATTGGGAAGAAGCCGCGACTGAGCTCGAGAAGCTGACCAACGGAAATTGAAGCGAGGGAATCTTTTCGCTTGATTTTCGTGCAAAGAGGCTAGATTATGACCATAAATTGGCTGGATTATGGGCGTAAATTGGCTAGATTATGGGCGTAAATGGGCCTGTGGACGCGGCAGTTTTGTGGAGGGAGAAGGTACTTTCAGGGAATTAGCCAGGGATTTGGGGCAAAAGTTTCAGAGATTTGGGGTAAAGGCTCCAGGGATTTGGGGTAAAGGCTCCAGGGATTTGGGGTAAAAGCTCCAGGGACTTGGGGCAAAAGCTTCAGAGATTTGGGGCAAAAGCTTCAGAGATTCGCATCTATTCAATCCCTATAGTGGCGCAATATGAAAATGAAACAGCATGCACTGAAAATGAGGTTTTTTACTGGCACAAGGGGATCTCGGACCGAAAAATGACTTTCGGTGTAAAAGTGCGCCTGGGAAAGCGCCGCGGAAAAAGTGCACAGAAGATGAATAAGGGGCTAGCTTTTTGTCCCGAAATATGGTATAATATAGGGCTATGAGCGAGAATTGGAAGGACAAATTCGCGAGATGGTTCACCATCGTCCTTGTCACCGGCATCCTTGTCGGTGGTTTGGCGTTGGTATGGCCTGTCTATCAACGCTCATGCGCGCTTCGGAAGCAGGACGAAGAGATGCAGGAGAGGATTGACGAAAAGAAGCAAGAGATTGCGTCCTTACTCGAGAAGCAGAAGCGGTTTCGGGCGGATCCGGACTTTGTTGAGCAAATTGCGCGGCAGAATCGGCGTGTCTTTCCTGGGGAGTTGGTATTTGTGTTTGAGAAGGAGGGGGACGAGAGGGAATGATCGCGGGCTTTCTTCGCATGATGATTGGGCTTGTGCTTCTTCCGGCGTGTTGGGGGATTTGCCGCGCGCTGGTAGATTCGTTGATGGTCGCGGCACATTCGACGGCAGGGTTTAGTGTGGAATCGATTGCGCTCCTTGGTGGGATGGGTGCGTTTGCGCTTGCGTGGATGACGTTGCCGCGGCCTGTGCGGATGTATGTCTTGGGGCATGAGTTGACGCATGCGATGTGGGGGCTGATGTTTGGTGCGCGGCCGTCGGATGTGCGGGTGAGCGAATCGGGTGGGAGCGTGAGGCTAACAAAGTCGAACATGGTGATTACGCTGGCGCCGTATTTCTTTCCGTTCTATACATTTGTGGTGATTGTGGTGGGTTTGATTACGTATGCGTTTTTGCGGCCGTTGCCATATTTGCCGATGTGGATGTTTTTGATTGGGTTCACGTGGGCGTTTCATGTTTTGTTTACGTTGGAGACGTTGACGCAGAGGCAGCCGGATGTGAAGTTGTACGGGCGGATATTTTCGTGGGTCGTCATTTTGATTGTGAATTTGGCGCTGGTGATGGTGTGGTTGGCGGCGATGACGGATTTGACATTTTGGCAGTTGGGGCATTCGCTTGTGACGCGAGTGCTGTCGGCGTACATTGGGGTTGCCGCGGCAGTTTGGGGCGGCCTCAAATGGATTTATACAACATTTAATAACAAAGGTAAATAAAGTAAATAACAAGTTAGGAGAAACTAGTAAATGAAAAAGTTGATGTTTGCCGCGATCGCGGCGGTTTGTATGTGCGGTTGCGCACCAAAAGAGAATTCGTTCAAGATGATTACAGAGGCGACGTTCCCTCCGTATGAATTCTTGCGTGGTCAGGAAATTGTGGGCCTTGATGTGGAATTGAGCCGTGCGATTGCGGCGAAGTTGGGCAAGGAGTTCAAGGTTGAGTCGGTTGACTTTGATTCTGTGATTCCGGCTTTGATTTCTGGCAAGGCGGATATTGCCGCGGCGGGGATTACGGTGACAGAAGACCGCAAGAAAAATGTGGACTTCTCGATTCCGTATGAGAAGACGGGGATCGTGATTATTTATAAGAAGTCGGCGCCATATTTGACGGGTGCGTCGTTGAAGGGCAAGCGCGTGGGCGTGCAGTCTGGGACGACGAGCGAGACGTATGTGGTGGAGCAGTTGGGGCAGGAGCCAGAGCGGATGCGTTCGCCGGCGGAAGCGTGTGCAGCGTTGGAGGCTGGGCGCGTGGATGCTGTCATAGCGGATATTGAACCGGCGAAGAACTGCGTCAAGGGCGAGGACAATTTGGCGATGACGGACTTCATCACGAGTGAGGAATATGCGGTCGCGATTCGTAAGGGTCAGCCGGAATTGCTCGCGACGATCAATGAAGTGATTACGGAGCTGAAGGCGAACGGGAAGCTTGCGGCGTGGAAGGCGCAGTACGTTGAGGAATCGGACAAGCTCAAGGAAGCGAAGTAAGTAGATAATGATACAGAGCTTTCTAGACGACTTCCAACTGTGCTTCATCAAGAATGGCAGGTATGAGTACTTGCTACAAGGCTTGGGTGTCACGTTGGAAGTCGCACTTGCGGCGATTGTGGTGGGGCTGGCGATTGGATTTTTGGTCGCGGTCATACGTTCGTCGCATGATAAGTATGGGTACTTCCCGGTGCTGAATTTGATTTCAAAGGCGTATCTCACGATTATTCGTGGGACGCCGATGGTCGTTCAGCTGTTGATTACGTACTACATTATTTTGCGGTCGGTTGATTCAAAGGTGCTGATTGCGATATTGGCGTTTGGAATTAATTCGGGTGCGTATCAGGCGGAGATTATTCGCGCGGGGATTGTGTCGATTGACGCGGGGCAAATGGAGGCGGCGCGGGCGCTGGGACTGTCGTATTGGAAGGCGATGGTGAAGGTGATTTTGCCGCAGGCGGTGAGGAATGTGTTGCCGGCGCTAGGTAATGAGTTTATTGTGCTGATGAAGGATACGTCCATTGTCGGGTACATTGCGCTCATTGATTTGGCGAAGGGTGGCGATATTATTCGCAGCCAGACGTACTCGGTGTATTTGCCTTATTTGACGGTGGCGGGGATTTATTTGGTGATGGTGATGACGTTCACGTGGCTATTGGGGAAGCTGGAGCGGCATTTGCGTCAGACGGGGGCCGATCCGGTGCATAACGATTCGTGAGGAAAGACGATGGCAGAGACATTACTCAAGATTGAGAATTTGAAGAAGAACTTTGGCAAGCTCGAAGTGCTGAAAGGGATTAGTACGGAGATTCGCCGCGGTGAGGTGGTGGTGATGATTGGGCCATCGGGCGGAGGGAAGTCCACGTTTTTGCGGTGCATGAATTTGCTCGATATGCCGACGGAAGGCAAGATCATTTTCAATGGGATGGACATTGTGGAAGCTTCAGAGAAAGAGAAGAACCACATCCGTTCTGAGATGGGGATGGTGTTCCAGCATTTCAATTTGTTCCCGCATTTGACGATCTTGGAGAATATTACGCTGGCGCCGCAATTGGTGCGCGGCATTTCGAAGACCGCGGCAGAAAAGAAGGCGATGGAGCTCTTGGAGCTTGTTGGTTTGCCGGATAAGGTGCATTGCTATCCGCAGCAGCTTTCGGGCGGGCAGAAGCAACGGGTCGCGATTGTGCGCTCGCTCGCGATGGAGCCACAGATGATGCTGTTTGATGAACCGACGTCGGCGCTCGATCCCGAGATGGTTGGGGAAGTGTTGGACGTGATGAAGAATCTCGCGCAACATGGGATGACGATGGTTGTTGTCACGCACGAGATGCGTTTTGCGCGAGATGTCGGCACACGTGTTTTGTTTTTGGAGGGTGGGCGCATTGCGGAGGAAGGAACGCCGAAGGAGATTTTTGGCGCACCGAAGTCCGAGCGCTTGAAACTGTTCCTCGGTAAGGTTGAAAAGATTTAAGGAGATATTGAAGTATGCATATTGTAATGAATCATCCGCTCGTCACCCATCGCGTCACATTGATGCGCGATCAGGCGACGCCACCGAAATTGTTCCGCGAACTTGTCAATGAACTGACGACGTTCTTGGCGTATGAAGCGTTGAAGGACGTGCGCACGCGGCCACAGGAAGTGGTGACGCCTGTTGCGAAGACGACGGGGGCTGTCGTGGATGAGCGCGTGGTGCTCGTGCCGATTTTGCGCGCGGGCATGGGCATGCTGGACGCGATGCTCCATGTGTTGCCGTATGCGAAGGTAGGCGTTTTGGGGATGCAACGTAATGAGGTTACTGCGGAACCAATTCCGTATTATGCGAAGGTGCCGCCCGCAAAAGGCGAAGAACTCGCACTTGTCATTGACCCCATGCTTGCGACGGGTGGCAGCGCGTGCGATGCGGTCGCACAGCTCAAGAAGCTTGGTTATAAGCGCATTAAGTTTTTGAATTTGATTTCGGCGCCAGAAGGCATTGCGAAGTTTGAGGCGCAACATCCGGAAGTGCCCGTCTATACCGCGGCAGAAGATGAACGGCTCAATTCGCACTTCTACATTGTGCCAGGCTTAGGCGACGCGGGCGACCGTATCTTCGGAACACTTTAATAAAACCACTAACCACTAAAACTAAAAAACCATGTTAGAGAAACTATTCAAGATTAAGGCGACGAATTCAACCGTCAAGACGGAAATCGTCGCGGGTATTACAACGTTCATGACGATGGCGTACATCCTCGCTGTGAACCCCAGCATCCTGTCCTTGGCGGGAATCCCAAAGGGCGGCGTATTTGTTGCGACGTGTCTCGCGGCAGTTGTGGGCACGCTCCTGATGGCGTTCATGGCGAACTACCCGTTCGTGCTCGCGCCGGGCATGGGGCTCAACGCGTTCTTCACGTTTACGGTTGTGATGACAATGGGCTACAGCTGGCAATTCGCGATGCTGGCGGTGTTTGTGGAAGGCCTTGTTTTCTTGGCGCTTTCGCTGACGCCTGTGCGAGAAGGAATTTTCAATGCGATTCCGCTTTCGTTGAAGCGCGCGGTGGCGGCGGGCATTGGTTTGTTCATCTGCTTGATTGCGATGAAAACAGCGGGCATCATTGTGGATAATCCGGCAACATTTGTGTCGATGGTTCATTTCAAGACGGTGCCATTTGCGACGCATGGGATTTGCGCGATTCTCGCACTTGTCGGTACTCTTCTCACGGGCTTTATGCTCGTCAAGGGTTTGAAGGGCGCAATTCTCTTCGGTATTCTCGCAACATGGGCACTCGGCATGATTTGCCAGGCGTTGGGCATTTATGTGCCGGACCCAGCGAACAGCTACTTCTCGCTCTATCCGAATTTCACGCTTGAAGGCTTCACGCAGAACTTCAAGGAATTTGGCACAACGGTGGGTGCGTTCTTCCAGCCAGATACGTGGACGCATACGGTGGACAAGAAGGTTGTCGGCACTGGTTGGGCACTCATCAAGACGCTCGACTTCTTCGTCGTCATGTTCGCGTTCTTCTTCGTCGATTTGTTTGATACGCTCGGCACCTTGATCGGCGTCTCGATGAAGGGCGGCTTCCTCGATAAGGAAGGGAAACTGCCGCGTGTTTCTGGCGCACTCTGCGCGGACGCCATCGCAACTTCGGTCGGTGCGGTCCTCGGTACCTCCACAACAACGACCTACGTTGAATCCGCCTCGGGCGTGATGGCGGGCGGCCGCACAGGCTTCACCGCGGTCATCTCCGCGGCACTTTTCGCCCTCGCGATTCTTTTCGCGCCAATCTTCCTCGCAATTCCAGGCTTTGCCACGGCGCCAGCCTTGATCATCGTCGGCTACATGATGCTTTCTTCTTGCGTCGAAGTTGATTGGAAGGACGCAGGCGAGGCGGTCCCGGCCTTCCTCGCGGTCGCGGCCATGCCGTTCTGCTATTCCATCTCGGATGGCATCATGTTCGGCGTCATTGCCTACACCGTCGTCAACGCGCTCGCGGGCAACTTCAAGCGCATCCATTGGATTATGTACATCTTGACAATCGTCTTTATTGCCAAGTATGCATTGATGTAATCCCTCACGGAGCGCGGCACTTTTGCCGCGCTCTTCTTTCAGTACGCATTAATGTAATTCAAGCGGAAATACAATTATGAAAGAACAAGCAGTGAATATAGCCAATCAAATCATGAGTTGGCTCGCCACTACAGGTGTTTCCTATGCGATGGACGTCTTCGCCGCGATCATCATCTTGTTCGTTGGTATCGTCCTTATTCGCATTCTCAACAAGGTTCTCACGAAGATGTTGATTCGTCCTGACGGCCGTCACGCCCTTGCTTCGCGCTTCATCGTCTCTGTGCTTGTCAAGACGGCTTGGGCCTTTCTCGCCATCATCATCCTCAGCAAGCTTGGCGTCAACGTCGGTCCGCTCATCGCGGGTCTTGGCGTCACCGGCTTTATCTTGGGCTTTGCGTTTCAGGAGTCCCTTGGTAGCCTTGCGAGCGGCCTCATGATTGCCATCAACGAACCGTTCAAGGTGGGCGATTATGTGACCGTTGCTGGGCTTGAAGGCACCGTTACGGCTCTTGACATGATGGCTGTCACGCTTGCGACTGCGGATAACCGCCGCGTGACGATCCCCAATAAAACGGCGTGGGGCTCGCCTATCACGAATTACTCGGCCCTTGATACGCGCCGCGTTGATGTCAATTGTGCCATCACCTATGGTACGGACGTGGCTCTTGCACGCAAGACTGCCATTGCCGCGTTCGCAGCTGTCCCGAAGATGTTGGCTGATCCGGCTCCGATTGCGGAAATTACAGCCCTTAATGCGGGGTCTGTCGCGCTCACGGTGCGTGGTTGGTCTGCCAATGCTGACTACTGGGATGTTCTTTTTGCGGCGCATCAAGCCGTGAAGGAAGCCTTTGCACGCGCGGGTATTGATGTTCCTGTGCCGAAAATGGATGTCACTGTTGCACAGAAAAACTAATTTCATCTAACTCACATAATAAGGACACACACATGTCACAAGAAGATCAAACAAAGTCCGCGGCAGAAGCCGTTTATGATGCGCGCACGCTTGGCATTCCCAAGATGGGGATTCTCGGTGTTCAGCACCTTTTCGCCATGTTTGGCGCGACGGTTCTTGTCCCACTCTTGACGGGGCTTTCCGTTTCCTCGACCTTGCTTTTTGCGGGTACGGGCACGCTTCTCTTCCATCTTCTCACCAAGCGCATTGTGCCAGCCTTCCTCGGTTCCTCCTTTGCGTTTCTTGCTGGCTACTTTGCTTTGACTGCGATGGAAGGTAAATCTGGCTGGGAAAATCTGACGAAGACCGACCTCCTTGCCTATGCGTCTGTCGGCGTGATCGTTGCGGGTCTCATCTATGTGGTCTTTGCGGCGATTGTGAAGGCCGTCGGCGTCAAGCGCGTGATGCGGTTTTTCCCTCCGGTTGTGACGGGCCCGATCATTATTGGCATCGGACTTGTTCTCTCGCCGGTCGCGGTTAACAGCGCGTCAACGTGCTGGCCTGTTGCCATTGCTGGCATTATTGCGGTCATTCTCGCCTCTGTCTTTGGCAAAGGCATGATCAAGATTGTTCCGATTTTGATTGGCGTGATCGTCAGTTACCT
>CAVIVB010000027.1:0-2828 GCA_963645785.1 bacterium | reverse complement strand
CTTTATGGCAACGTTGCAGGTTGGGGGCCTGGCATTGATTTTTCGCACATTGCCGCGGCACCTTGGGTTGGACTTCCGTTCCATTGGAACGAAACGGTCTTCCCAATTTTTGCGCATACTGGCGATAACATTGGTCGTATTGTGAGTTCGATTCTCATTGTTGCGCCGCTCGCCGCTGCGACGATGATGGAACACGTTGGCGATATTTCTGCGATTAGCTCCACCGTCAAGCGCAATTTCTTCGCGAATCCAGGGCTTCATCGCACGCTTCTTGGCGATGGTCTTGCGACTTCGCTCGCGGCACTTTTTGGTGCGCCAGCGAATACGACATATGGTGAGAATACGGGTGTTCTTTCTCTTTCGAAAGTTTACGATCCGCGTGTCATTCGCATCGCGGCAGTTCTTGCGATTATTCTCGCTTTCTGCCCGAAATTTGCCGCGGTCATCACGACCTTGCCTGCGGCCACGATTGGTGGTGTTTCATTTGTCCTCTACGGAATGATTTCTGCCGTCGGCGTTCGCAATCTTGTTGAACATCAAGTTGACTTCTCGAAGCCGCGTAACATGCTTATTTGCGCCATTTCGATTGTCTGCACATTGGGTATTAGCTTCTCCAAAGCAGGCGCGATTATCTTCGATCTTGGCAGCTTTAAGTTGACGCTCTCGGGTCTTGCCGTTGGCGCGCTGATTGGTATTTTCTTGAATGCCGTCATGCCTGGCAAGGATTATGACTTTAGCGAAACCGAGCCTAACATCAAAGATGCGGATCGTTTTGGTGGTGTGAAGGACTAAGTTGTTTCAAATCTTGGTAAAAGAAGGGGCCGTGGCGAAAGTGCCGCGGTCGCTTTTTTTGTGTTTTTTGGTGTGAGTTGGAGGGGTTTATCCAAGGGTGCCGCGGGCTTTCTGCTGGGATCGAAATTGAAAGTCCCTGGAATTGAGGGGCAATCTCCCTGGAATTGGGGGGCAATTTCCCTGGAATTGAGGGGCAATCTCCCTGGAATTGAGGGGCAATTATGGGCAAATTCGAGGCAAGTTATGGCTATAAGTTTGCTAGATTACGGCTAAATTTGGGAAGGGGTGTGCCTGAACGCAGGAAAAGTGCCGCGGAAGGGGTTTGGTAAAGTGCCGCGGAAGAAGCTAAAATACCCCCTACCAAAGTGAGCGAAAATATGGTATAATATATGGTCATGAGCGATTTCAAATTGACAGATCCGTTTGGGACGGCGCCGAGCAAGGCTCCGTTCACGCAAAGCGTCTCGACCGGGACGCCGTGGCACAACCTTCCGATTACTCGGGAATACACATTGGGGCAGCTCCTGGACCAGACAATTGCGCGGTGCGGTGAGAATGATGCGGTTGTTTATGCGGACCGCGATTATCGATTGACGTGGTTTGAGTTTGGCGAGGAAGTGGATTATGTCGCGAAGGGCTTGATGGCACTTGGTGTGAAGCGCGGCGAAAAGGTTGCGCTGTGGGCGACGAATGTGCCGCATTGGGTGGTGTTGATGTTTGCGACGGCGAAGATTGGTGCGATTCTGTTGCCGCTCAATATCAATTACAAGAGTGCGGAAATTGATTTTGCGCTGAAACAGTCGGACGCGGAGAACTTGTTTGTGATCAATGGGTATCGTGATTGCGATTACATTCAGGTGTTGAATGATTTGATTCCGGAGCTGAAGGAATGCCCGCGCGGGGAATTGAAGAGTGCGAAGTATCCGTGCTTGAAGAGGATTTTCTTCTTGGGCGGGGAAAAGCACCGCGGGATGTATTCGCTGAATGAGGTGAAGGCGCTGGCGTGTGAAGTGACGCAGGAAGAGTATTTGAAGCGTCAGAGCGAAGTGAATGTGAATGATGTTGTGAACATGCAGTATACATCGGGGACGACGGGCTTCCCGAAAGGCGTGCAATTGACGCATCGGAACATTGCCAATGATGGGTTCTGGATTGGGGCGTGTCAGAACTTGTCGTCGCGGGATCGGGTGTGTATTCCGGTGCCGTTGTTCCATTGTTTTGGGTGTGTCTTGGGGGTGATGAGCTGTGTGAACCATGGTTCGACGATGGTGTTCTTGGAGAAGTTCGATCCGGTGCAGGTGATGACGTCGATTGAAAGGGAGAAGTGCACGGCGACGTATGGCGTGCCGACGATGTACATTGCGATGCTGGACCATCCGCTGTTTGATCGGTTTGATTTTCGGTCGCTGCGGACGGGGATTATGTCTGGGAGTGCGTGCCCGACGCATCGTATGCAGCAGGCGAACGACAAGATGTTTATGCGGGAGATTACGAACCCGTATGGGCTGACGGAGTCGGGGCCGGTGATGACGATGACGCGGTATTTTGAGACGTCGATTGCGCGGAAGTGCCAGACGATTGGGCAGGCGTTGCCGGGTGTTGAGGTGGCGATTATTGATCCGGAGAGCGGAGAGATTTCGCCGATTGGGCAGGATGGTGAGATTTGTTGCCGCGGGTTCAACACGATGAAGGGCTACTACAAGATGCCGGAGCAGACGGCGAAGTGCATTGATAAGAATGGGTGGCTGCATTCGGGCGACATTGGGCGCATGGATGAGGATGGGTATTACTACATCACGGGGCGTTTGAAAGACTTGATTATTCGCGGAGGCGAGAATATTTCGCCGAAGGAAGTCGAGGACTTTATCGGGACGATGCCGGGCGTGCGGGATGTTGCGGTTGTGGGATGTCCGTCAAAGAAGTATGGCGAGCAGCCCGCGGCGTTTATTATTCCGTCGGATGGTGCGACGATTAAGGAGGAGGATGTCGCGGCATTTTGTAAGGATCGTATTTCGTGGTTCAAGATTCCGAAGTAT
>CAVIVB010000026.1:0-10803 GCA_963645785.1 bacterium | reverse complement strand
CCCCTGGAAACACCTGACGTGAGCCCCTAACACACCTAAACTCTCCCCCTCACCCACCAAATCTGCCGCGCTTACACGCCGCTCGAACCCCAATCAAGCTTCTCGTTTTCGTCCATCTTCATCACGCCATGCGCGATAAGTGCCGCGACCGTCGCCTCCGAACTCGCCGTCTTAAACTGCGAATCCAGCGTATTGATCAGCCTTTTCTTCGTCCCGGGCTTCTGCTTGATCAACCGCTCAATCTGCTTTTCATCTAAATCTAGCACCGGCTTTTTCGCCCGCGATGTCTTTGCCTTCGCCGACTTCACCGCCCGTTTCGCCACCGCCGAACGCTTCGCGACCTTCTTCGCCGTCTCCACAGCCTTCACCGCTTCAACCGCCACCGCGGCACTTTCTTCCGCGACTTCCGCGGCACTTTTCACCGGCTCCGCCACTTCAACCTTCGCCTCAACCGCGGCACTTTTCACTGGCTCCGTCTTCGCCGCCTCAGCCTCTTTCGCCGCCGCCGCTTCCAAAACGGCCGCGCCCGTCTCACCCAATGTAAGCGCATCCGACGCCGGCACCGGCACCACCGCCGGCACCTTCCCATCAATCATCCCCAATATCTGCTCCGGTGTCTCCTTTACAT
This sequence comes from bacterium, assembly GCA_963645785.1. Classification (GTDB taxonomy): domain Bacteria; phylum Verrucomicrobiota; class Kiritimatiellia; order RFP12; family UBA1067; genus UBA1067. The sequence goes on along the minus strand of CAVIVB010000026.1, from coordinate 10,175 downwards.
CATAATCCAATCCATCCCCAATCGGCACCACAACCGACCCCACCTGACGCCCCTTCTCGACCGTCACCACATACGCCCCATTGATCCAAATCGGCGCGCCATTCAACCTCGTCAACCTAATAAACATACCTCTATCTCCTTCAAATTTACCAAAACCTCAAACTCACGGCAATTCATCCACCCACGTCCACCTACCGACAGTGTGCGCAAATGCGGCAACATGCCGCGTTTGCGCGAAGTGGGAGGCAAAGGGGGTCAAGGGGGAGATGGAGGGTGCCTCGCATCCTCCGTTTCCCCCTCGCTCGCTCCACCTTTTCCTGCTCATCTGTCCACACGTGCGCTCGCGCCGCCGACCAACTTATCCACATCCGCCTTCGTCGCCATCGACGTATCGCCCGGCGTCGTCATCGCCAGCGCCCCATGCGCCGCGCCATATTCCACCGCCTTCTGCGCATCTCCAAATTCCATAAACCCATAAATCAGCCCCGACGCAAACGAATCGCCTCCGCCCACACGATCATAAATCTCCAGCCCCGGCCGTGCCACCGACTGATGCAACTCGCCCTGATACCAACAAATCGCGCTCCAATCATTCACCGTCGCGCTCTTCACGGCCCGCAATGTCGTCGCCACCGCCTTGAAATTTGGATACGCCGCCACCGCCTTCTCAATCATCTTTCGAAATCCCTCAATCGGCAACTTCGTCATGTTCGCATCCACGCCTTCAACTTCAATCCCAAGCGCCGCGGTAAAATCTTCCTCATTGCCAATCATCACATCGACGTACTGAGCAATCTCGCGATTCACCTCTTGCGCCCGCGCCTTCCCACCAATCGACTTCCACAAACTCGCGCGATAATTCAAATCGTAGCTCGTCACCGTCCCATACTTCTTCGCGGCCTTCAGCGCCTCAATTGCAACCTCGGCCGACGTCTCCGAAAGCGCGGCAAAAATCCCGCCCGTATGAAACCACCGCACGCCTTCCTTCCCAAAAATCTCATCCCAATCAATCTCGCCTGGCTTCATCTGACTAATCGCCGTCAGCCCACGGTCCGCACAACTCCGCGCCCCGCGGCACCCAAATCCACGCTCCACAAAATTGAGCCCATTGCGGACCGTCCGCCCAATCCCATCAAACGGCACCCACTTCACATGGCTCACATCCACCCCGCCCTGCAACATGAAATCTTCCACAAGCCGCCCAACAGGATTATCCGCAAACGCCGTCACCGCCGTCGTCCGCAGCCCAAAACAACGCCGCAGCCCACGCATCACATTATATTCGCCGCCGCCTTCCCACACACGAAATTCCCGCGCCGTATGAATACGACCATCCCCGGGATCAAGCCGCAGCATGATCTCGCCCAAACTCGCCGCATCCCACTTGCAGTCCGCGGCACTTTTCAAATTCAACTTGTCCGACATGTCTCTAAACCTTTCCGAAGGCCCTCTCGAACCCTCAAACCTATTGACCGATTAGGGGTATATTATACCATATTTTCGCCCACACCTCAAGCCCCCTTTCTCCTAAAAATCCGTCGTACCTACCAAACCTTCCAAATGTTTCCCAACACATTAAAAAAAGAAGCAACCTTTGTCAGGCGCTCCAGGATTAAAAGGATAATATGTTCAAATCTTCGTTCGCGTCAAACCTGGTGGCCAAGGCCGGGATCGAACCGGCGACACACGGATTTTCAGTCCGTTGCTCTACCAACTGAGCTACCTAGCCACAGGTTTTCGGCCTTGTATCGGTTGAAATGGTAGGAGCACAGGGATTCGAACCCTGGACCCAGTGATTAAGAGTCACTTGCTCTACCAGCTGAGCTATGCTCCCACTTCACCGATTTCGTTGGAGCGAGGAACGGGACTCGAACCCGCGACAACCACCTTGGCAAGGTGGCACTCTACCAACTGAGTTATCCTCGCATCGCGAAAACGGCGCATATTATACCATATTTTGCCCCCCCATTGCAAGGGGAAATTTCATTTTTTCAAAACTTTCGTTCATAACTACATAAAAGAAGCCAAATCTTCACTTTTTTTGACTAGGCTATTTCCCTTTGCGCGGCACTTTTTCCGCGCACCGCGTAAACATCTCGTCTCCATCCCCCCATGATTCACCTATGGGAGAGGCGTAAAATGATATTTTGGAATTGGAGAAATTGCAAAAGATTTCCCCTTCCAAATTGGGCGAAAATATGGTATAATATAGGGCATGAACAAGATTCCTTCTTTTACGATCAATCATGAGAAGCTCTTGCGCGGGCTTTATGTTAGCCGTAAGGACCGCGTGGGGGACGAAATTGTCACGACGTTTGATGTTCGAATGAAGCTTCCGAACCGTGAACCGGCGCTTTCGAATGGTGCAATTCATACGATTGAACACCTCGCGGCCACCTACTTAAGGAATGATCCTGAATGGAAAGATCGCATCGTGTATTGGGGTCCGATGGGATGTTTGACGGGGAACTACTTGCTTGTGCGCGGCGATTTTGGCGCGGCCGATTTGGTACCCATCCTCATTCGGACGTTTGAATTTATTGCAACGTTTGAAGGAGAGGTGCCAGGTGCAGCGCCGCGGGACTGTGGCAATTGGCGTTTGCATGATCTTGCCGACGCAAAGAAAGAGGCGGCCAAATATGTAGACGTCTTGAAGCATGCGACAAAAGAGAATTTGAATTATCCAGAATAAAGGAGAAAATAAAATGTTGAGGCAGATGAAAAGTGCCGCGGTGATGGCGGTTTTGGTGTGCGTGGGCGCGGCGAATGCGGCGGTCACGAATAAGGTTGTATTGGCGCCAAATGCGGTGCCGATTCGCGATGCGAGTTTATCGTCGTCCTTTCCGATTATGGGGGTAGCGGGGAGCTTGGTGGGCGAAGGGGAAGATGCGAAGACGTTCTTTGAGACGAAGCGCGAAGAAACTGCCGCGGTGTGGCGGCGTGCGGGGATTCGTTTTGTGCGGCAATGGGATGCTGTTTCGCAATGGCAGATGGGTGCGGGATGTGGGCGTTCGTGGCGCGGCAATAAGCCTGGCTACACGTATGAGGAATATCGCACTGATATGAAGAATGTCTTTTCCTTTTATAAGGAATATGGTATCAAGGTTGTATTGACACTGGAGAATTATTCGGTTTATACGGATCCTTACACGGGGGCGCGGACGAACGATTTGAAGATTGTGACGAAGACGATTTGCGATTATTTGAAGTGGATTTTGGATAATGGATTCAAGGATGTGGTCGCAGGTTTTGAGCTTGGCAATGAGCCGTATTGGAATGCGTACAACAAAAATGGGGTTCCGAGTGAAGAATATGCCGCGCGTTGGACGGCGATTGTTTTGGAGATGGTGAAGGTGTGGCCAAAAGCGCCGATTGGACTTGCGATTGCGGAGTATTTTGCGGGGGATCCGGATGTAAAGGCGGTGCGCAATCGGATGCTGTCGGAGCAGAAAATCAAGGAGACGGACTACTTTGGCGAGCGGGTGTCGAATCAATGGTCGGCGCGGTATATTGTGGCAATGTCGAACGCGATGGAGCACGTCACGCATGTCATTTATCATAGTTATGGTGGGTGTGTGCCGGAGAGCTGTTCGCCGTGTGGGATTGCGCGGTATCGGATTTTCAACGCGGCATTTCCAGAGTTGAAGGGCAAGAAGATTTGGATTACGGAATGGCGGGAGCGGTCGGATGAAGATAATAGGTCGCACCAACATTTTCGCGAGACGCTGTTCAAGGCGGGATACATGATTGGGATGGTGGCGCAGCCAGATGTGGATGGATTGAATTTGCATCAGATTAGTTCGCTTGCGGGTGTGTTGTATGTGTCGCGGCCGAACAAGAAGGAAGCGGGGCGCGGCAATTTTATGGTGCAATGGGATTCGCGGTGTAATGATCGGCCGGATTATAATTCGATTGGCGAGACGCGGCTGGAGGTTGGGATTGCAGGGCCTGTGTTTCGGCTGTATAATGAGGCGTTGTTGCGGCATCCGCTGGTAATGGATTTTGGGTCGGATGAATCGTTTTTGAGTGCGGGGAAGACGAACTTCTGGATGGCGAGTTGTTATTATGGCGAGATGGGGGGGCGGCGCAATGCAATTCAAGAAGGCAAGGAGCCGCCCGTCATGAAGCAGCGCAATTGTGATATACTCGTGACGATGAACAAGGCGAAGACATCCGTTTCGCTTCTGGCGTGCAATATGAAGGGCGAGAGTGCATTTTATGAAGTGACGTGCGATGGGTACAAATTGTACAGTCCCGATATTCGCGTGTATGAATGCCCGGAGAAGTTTCTCGATGCGAGCGAACTGCCGGGCGAGGGGCATTACACGCGGCAGTATGGCTACGAGTTGTATCCAAAGCCGAAGCCGTTTATCATTGAAATTCCGGCGAACTCGATCACGACTGTGACGATTCCAATCGCAAAGAAATAAGGAGAAATATGATTCATTTCAATCGACCTTACATGACGGGCAAGGAGACGGAGTACATCCGCCAAGCCGTGATGGATGGTAAAATTTCGGGCAATGGCGAATTCACAAAGAAGTGTCAGAAGTACTTTGAGGACCGCTACCACTTCAAGAAATGTTTGCTGACGACATCGTGCACGGACGCGCTTGAAATGGCGGCCATCTTGACAGGCGTCGGCCCTGGCGATGAAGTGATTGTCCCTTCGTACACGTTCGTTTCGTCGGCACTTGCGTTTGTGCGGCAGGGCGCAAAGATTGTGTTTGCCGATTCGCGCGCTGACCAACCCGACCTCGATGCCGACAAGTTGGAAGCCTTGATTACGCCGCGCACGAAAGTGATTGTGCCCGTCCATTATGCGGGCGTTGCGTGCGATATGGATGCGATTATGGACGTCGCCGCGCGGCACAATTTGCTTGTGGTGGAAGACGCCGCGCAAGCGATTGATTCATTTTATAAGGGGCGGCCGTTGGGGGGCATTGGACACCTTGCGACATTCTCCTTCCATGAAACGAAGAACATCATTTCGGGCGAAGGCGGCATGCTCGTCGTGAACGATGAACGCTTTATTCGCCGCGCCGAAATCATTTGGGAAAGAGGAACAAACCGCGCCGAATTTTTCCGCGGCGAAGTCAATAAATATGGCTGGGTCGATACGGGCAGTTCGTTCCTCCCAACCGAGATTGTCTCCGCATTTTTGTGGGCGCAACTTGAACATCTCGACGAAATTCAAACCGAGCGCAAACGCCTGTGGAATGAATACCTGAAAGCGTTCACACCCTTGCAAAATAAGGGCACAGTAAAACTTCCAGTCGTTCCAGATTATGCAACAAATAATGCGCACATGTTCTACATGCTTTTCCCGGACCTCGCCAAGCGCACGGACTTTATTGCACGCATGAAAGCCGCGGACATCTTGACCGTCTTCCATTATTTGCCGCTTCATTCGTCGGAGTTTTATCGCGCGAATCATGATGGACGCGAGCTTCCCAATTGCGACCGCTATGCCGACACGCTCGTGCGCCTGCCGCTTTATTGTGGCCTCGCGCCCGATCAAGCCAAGGTCATTTCTGCCGCGCAGGAGATCCTTGCATGAGAGACGTCGCGTTCACCTGTGATGACAACGGCGCCAAGTTCTTGCGCGTCAGCGTCTACTCCCTCCTTTCACATTACCGCGGCGCGGAGCCGATTCGCATCAACATCCTCGAAGGCTACGGCGGCCACAGCCCCGAAAACCGCCGCGCACTCGAAGACCTCATCGCGAAATTTCCGGGCACCGTCGTCCGCTATGTGAACGTTGAAAAAGCGGTCGAGCCCTATGCCGACCTCATCATGAATCGCGCCGATTCGCGTTGGAACATCTTTACGTGGACCCCTATTTTCGGCCCCGATCTCCTTCCCGATGTAACAGGCAACTTGATTCATTTTGATATCGACCTCCTCTTCAATGCGGACATTTCTCCCCTCTTTGAAATAGACCTCGCCGATAAACTTTTTGCCGTCGCCTACGAGTATCACTACGCACCTGGCTCGCGTCACAATGCGGTGTGGGACAACGGAATCCTTCCGCCCGAAGTTGAACGTTATTTCAACACAGGCGTCGTCGTCTTCAACACGCAAAAGTGCCGCGCCGAACAAACTGCCAAGCAAATCCTCGACTGGTATCGCGCACATTACGACATTGCCGATCGCATTGAACAAGACGCCTACAACGCGCTCTTTTTCAATCGCATCGTCGTCCTTCCCGTCAAGTGGAATTTGCACGACCGCCAATTAAAGTACTTTGCCCGCGGCGATTTATCTGCGAAGTATTGGTTTGGAAATCCGCCGCGCGAATGTCTCGAAGCGGCCCTCTCCCCTTGCATCTTGCATTTCTGGGGTCCTAAAAAGCCATGGAAGGTCTCGCACCGCCCCTACCGTAAACTCTACCACGCCGCGATGCGTGCGGTCGGCCTCACGCCCCCCAAGGAACCCCTTCTCGCGCCGTGGTACAACCTCACCAACGCGCTCGACAAACGACGCATCGCGCGCCGTCTCAAAGAACTTTCTCTCACAAAATAAGGAGCAAATAAAATGGCAGAATTGATTGTTGCATTGGATGTCCAAACCCGCGCAGAAGCGGTCGAACGCGTCAAATCAATTGGCGACGCAGTCAACTTTTACAAGATCGGTCTTGAACTTTTTACCGCGGAAGGACCCGATGTCGTGCGTGCCGTCAAAGACCTCGGCAAGAAAGTCTTCCTCGATCTCAAATTCCACGACATCCCGCGCACAGTTGAACGCGCGGTCCGCTCCGGCGGCAAGCTTGGCGTCGACCTCATGACGATCCATTCCGTCGGCGCAAGTGCCATGATTCGTGCCGCGGCAGATGCCGCCGCCGAGTTCGGTCCCAACGGCCCAAAAATCCTCGCCGTCACCGTTCTCACTTCGCTCGATGCAACGGACCTCGCAGACGTCGGCATCATCAATCGCACGCCCGCCGAACAAGTCCAAGCGATGGCCAAATTCGCCGTCGCCCACGGTGCGCACGGCCTCGTCTGCTCCCCAAAAGAAGTGGGCGCACTTTCCGCGGCACTTCCTAAAGGCACGCTCTTTATTACGCCTGGCGTGCGCCCAGCTGGCTCAGCCGTCGGCGACCAAAAACGCGTCGCGACACCCGCCGAAGCCGTCCGTGATGGCGCCACCCATCTTGTCGTCGGCCGCCCCATCTTGGCCGCGGAAAATCCGCCGCTCGCCGCCGCCGCGATTCTCAAAGAAATGCAAGAGGCCTAACATGCACTTTCCACACCTCCGCAGCACTTTTGCCGCACTCCTCGCCGCGTTCGCCCTCCCAATTTTCGCCGCGAGCACGCCCACAAATGGCGTCTTGCTCCTCACCTTTGATGACCCGCATGCAACAAGCTGGGTGAATGCCATTCCCCTCTTCGCCAAGTACAACGCGCACGCCTCCTTCTTCCCAAATGGCGAACTCGATGCCGCCGCGCTCCAAAGCCTCGCGCAACTCAAAGCCGCGGGCCACACCGTCGGCATCCACACGCTTCATCATCGCGATGCCAAAAACATCGACGGCGCGACCTACCTCAAAGAAGAGGTCCAACCCCAACTTGACGCCTACGCGCAAATCAATCACACCGTCCGCGCCATGGCCTATCCCAACAACATCCACACGCCCGAAATGGACGCCTTCCTCCTCGCGCATACCGCCATCCGCCACTTCCGCGCAGGCCACGTCGTCAAATACGACCCACAAGCCAAATATGAAAAACCCGACCTCGTCGCAACGGACGAAGTTTTCTTCCCTGTCGAAAATCTGCCGCGCCGCCGCGTCCTTCAGGGCATCGGCATCGGCGAAGCCTATCGCACCGACATCAAGGAAATCCTCGCCTGTATCCGCCGCGCCGCCAAGCGCAACGAGGTCCTCGTCACCTTCTCACACAACATCGCGCCCAACGCCCCATCCATCCACATGAAGACGGAATGGCTTGAAAAGATTCTTGCGACCGCCCACGAGGAAGGCCTGCAAATCCTGGGCTTCGACGACCTCCCCGACCCAACCGCTCTCAAAGATTTAGACATCCGCGACTTCGGTGCCTCCACTCTTTTCTCCGCGGACAAAAATCGCGCCGCCATTCAAAAAGCAGTGGACGCCGCCTCGCTCATCCACGGTCGCGTCATCATCCCCCGCGGCACTTTTCAAACGGGCTCCATCGAAATGAAAAGCCACGTCGAACTCCATCTTGAAAAAGGCGCGACCCTCCTCGGCAGTACCGCCCAAGCCGATTACAACGCGAACGACGCCTTCCCTGAAAACTTCCATTCCGCCGCGGAAGAATGGAGCGGTGGCCACCTCATCTATGCAAACGAAGTTGAAGATATCGCCATCACGGGTGAAGGCACAATCGATGGTAATGGCCCCGCCTTCTTTGGCGAACCTGACTTCTCCAATCTCGGCACCTGGTACAAATATGGCGCGAAACTCCACCCGCTCAATCGCACCTGGTTCCGCCCCGGCCCAATGCTCGCCTTCTTCCTCTCAAAAAACATTCGCTTGCAAGGCGTCACACTCAAAAATACACCGTGCTGGACCGTTCACATCCGTTGCTCCGACACCGTCAACATCACCAACGTCACAATCGATGCGGACCGCACCATCGCCAATGCCGACGGCTTTTCCATCGACTGCACACGCAACGTCACCATCACCGATTCCACCGCCAAAACGGCTGACGATTGTTTCGCGATTCGCGCCTCTTGCGCCAACCACGCCGCGACAAACCTTTGCGAAAACATCACCATCAAAAATTGCATCGCCTACGGTTGTTGCTTCGGCATCCGCTTCGGCATCGGCACGGGCACGATTCGCAATGTGCTCGTTGAAAATTGCCGCTTCGAAGAATCAGGCTCGGGCTTCGGCTTTACCCCCGCATGGATTTCGGGCACCAAGAATGTCTACATGACGGATATCACCATTCGCAACTGCTTCGTCGGCCAAACGGATTACCCCGTCACGATGAGCACCTCGGGCAATTCGCTCATCAAAAATGTCCGCTTCGAAAATTGCCAATTCGAAGCACAAAGTAGCTCCTGGATCTCTGGCAATAAACCCGGTCGCACCGAAAACATTACCTTCGACCATTGCTCCATGAAGCACCTCGACCACGTCGCACATCATCGCGATTGGAAAGGTGAAATGGCCGCCGCAAAAGATCGTCGTGGCAACCGCGGCACATTTCTCTACTCAGGCGGCGACGCCCTCTTCAACCTCGTCGTCACAAATTGTACCCCGCGCGACCTCTCCGAAACAGGCGCCATTGCCCTCTCCTTTGAAGGCACCTCCGCGGCAGATTATAACGCCTGGACCAACCTCCTCCCCATCCTCAAAACGTCCCACGCCCACGCCACATTCTTCTATTCGGGCGACGTCACAAAAGCAGAAATCACCCTCATGAAACGCCTCGTGGACGCCGGCCACACCATCGCCCTCGGCGCACGTGACCGCGCCGATACCTGGACGCGCGGCGAAAATATCCGCGTCTCATGGGTCCCTTACCTCAACGAAAAAGACCCCGGACCCGCCCCCACCTCCGCGGCAGATTTTCACAAACTCATCGATGAAGCCGCGACCACCAAAAAGATTATTCCCGCGACTCTCCCCGCAACACTTTTCAACGAGGCCGAATCCATCCTAAAGTACGCCAACTCAAAAGGCGTCCTCATCGGCGGCTGGAACAATCTCCCCTGGTAATCCCCGCTCATCCGTCCCGCGTTTTGCCGCGCATTTCAAATTCAATTGTCAAAGATCAAAATAACCCGCGGCACTTTTCCATCGCGGGGAGGGTTTATCGACTAGCCCTCAAACGAATAATATCAGTGAACCGTCATACCGACGCCACTTCCAAGAAGTGAACATCCAGCCCCTGCAAGCGCCCCTAAAAGCGCTCCCAAAAACCCATACAACGCCTCAAGTATCTTCTTCCAACTCATAACAAACCTCCTTTTCAGTTACGTTTATCAACCCCTCGCCCCCCCCTAATCCCAGAAGCGGCACTTTTGCCGCGATGCGGCAGAAAGTGCCGCGGGCTTGAGGGCTGCGTGTGGGCGATGGGTTGGCTACAGCATTGATCTTTGACAATTGAATTAGTTTTTGAGTGGGGTAAGAATTAACTCCGAGCCTGGCAAAAGGCTTCGGCTAACGCCTCCGCTGCTTCGCG
>CAVIVB010000025.1:0-10824 GCA_963645785.1 bacterium | reverse complement strand
TGGGTGGATTTGGTTAGGTATAGAAGAGGCCATCCGTGCTATTTTTGTGGCGATAAAGTGGGAAAAAGTGCCGCGGAGGGATGAAAAGTGCCGCGTAAAGCAGATTTTGAAGATTCCCCCTTGCTTGTTGGCGCGAAATATGGTATAATATACGACATTCTTCGCAAGAGGAGGTCGCGATACGGGCGAGTATATCCCGTCGCGTCGGGGCCGATAGGTTAGAGCCTACGGTTTCGATGTAAGCCGTGGGCGATTTCTTTATGCGGGGGGTACTGTGTGGAGACACAACCGCACGTGGAGCTGCCGAGGTGGGCTTCCGGCGGCGACTTCGGGTGAAGTCCGCCGAGTGTGTGGTCGTTGAAATGCAGGTTCAGAAACAAAGTAAATAGAAAGTAGTAAAGATGCAGCAACAAAAAGTACGCATCCGCCTTCAGGCATACGATCATCGTGTGCTGGACCAGGCCGTCGGTGGGATCATCGACACGGCTCGTGGGACGGGTGCGCAGGTGGTGGGCCCGGTGCCGCTACCGACTCGCATTGAGCGGTTCACGGTGAACCGTTCGCCGAACGTCGACAAGAAGTCGATGGATCAGTTCGAGATGCGCACGCACAAGCGGCTTCTCGACATAGTCAACCCGACGGCGCAGACGATTGATGAGCTGAAGAAGCTCAATCTTCCGGCTGGTGTCGATATTACCATTAAGGTCTGAGGAGGGTCGAGATGGAAGGATTGATTGGCAAGAAGGTCGGCATGACCCAGGTGTACGACGAGACCGGTAAGCGCACGTGCGTGACGGTGATTGAAGTTGGACCCTGCCCGGTTGTGCAGTTGAAGACTTTGGAGAATGACGGCTATGTGGCGGCGCAGATTGCGTTTGGCACGCAGAAGCCGCAGCGTTTGTCGAAGGCGGAGCAGAAGCACTATGAGAAGGCGGGCGTAGGCTGCGCGAAGGTGCTGAAGGAATTCGCGCTTGATGAAGGCGAGACGTTGGAGGTCGGCAAGGCTGTGACGGTTGCGAACTTCGAAGGTGTGAAGTACGTGGACGTGACGGGCGTGACGAAGGGCAAGGGCTTTGCAGGTGTGTTGAAGCGTTATGGCTTTGCGGGCGGCAATATGACGCACGGTGGCCATTCGAAGCGCCGCACGGGTGGCTTGGCCGCGCGTGACCTGCCAGGTTGGATTGAAAAGGGCAAGAAGATGCCGGGGCACATGGGCGATGTGAACCGCAAGGCGATGAACCTTGAGGTTGTTCAGGTGCGGCCGGAGGACAATGCGCTTTTGGTGAAGGGTTCGATTCCTGGCGCCAAGAACGGGATTGTGTTCATTCGCAAGTCCCTTAAGAACAATGTGATTGCCGCGAAGGCGAAGAAGGGGGCTAAGTAATCATGCAGAAGATCGATATTCAAATCGACCAGGCCCAGCTGACGCTCGACAAGGGCGAACAGGCGGTGAAGGATGCGGTGACGGCGATTCGCAATGCGATGCGCGCGGGCACGGCGTCGACGAAGGGCAAGGGCGAGGTTGCGGGCTCCAACAAGAAGCCTTGGAAGCAGAAGGGCACGGGCAATGCGCGTGCGGGCTTCCGTCAGTCGCCGGTGTGGCGTGGCGGTGGTGTTGCGCACGGGCCGAAGCCGCGTGACTACTCGCAGAAGATTAACAAGAAGGTGATGAAGCTCGCGTTTGCGCGTGCGATTTCGGACAAGATTGTTGCTGGCGACGTTGTGGTCGTTGACGAATTCAAGTTCGAAGCGCCGAAGACGAAGTTGATGGCGGCGTTTTTGAAGACGCTTGGCATTGACCGTACGGCGATCATCATTCAGAAGGACGTGGATGACACGGTTCTTTTGGTGACATCGAACTTGCCGCGGATTGATTATTCGACGGCGCAGGCGCTCGATGTTTATAGTGTTCTTGCGAACCGCAAGATTGTGTGTGACAAGGCCGGGTTTGATGCCCTCATGGCGCGAATTGCGAAGTAAGGAGAAGTCATGACGAAGGAAATCATCAAGAAGGTTTTGATCACGGAGAAGGGCACGCAGATGGCGGTCGAGAATCGTTATGTTCTCGAGGTTGCGCCGGATGCGCGTAAGCCAGAAATTGCCGCGGCGGTCGAAAAGAAGTTCGGCGTGCACGTGTTGGCGGTTCGTACGGCGAACGTGAAGGGTGCTCTCAAGTATGTGCGTGGCACGCGTTTGACGCGTGTTGAACCCACCTGGAAGAAGGCGATTGTTACGGTGAAGGCCGGCGAGCGCATTGAACAGGTCTAAGGAGCGAGAATAAAATGGCACTTAAAAGTTATAAGCCCCGCAGCGAAGGAATGCGTTTCCGCGTTTCTGCGTCGTTTGCGGAGATCACTGAAAAGAGCCCTGTGAAGTCGCTGACGAAGGCTGTTCGCAAGACGGCTGGTCGCAACAATCAGGGGCGTATCACGACGCGTCATCATGGTGGCGGCGTGAAGCAGCGTTTGCGCATTGTTGACTTCAAGCGTGCGAAGTTCGACGTTGAAGCGACGGTGAAGGACATTGCATATGATCCGACGCGGAGTGCGTATTTGGCGCTCATTGAGTACACGGATGGTGTGAAGAATTACATTCTTGCGCCGGAAGGTCTCACGCCGGGTATGAAGATTATGAACGGTCCGAAGGCTGAAGCGACGCTTGGCAATTGTTTGCCGCTGGCGAAGATTCCGCTCGGCATGATGGTTCACGCGGTGGAGCTCGTTCCGGGCGAAGGCGCGAAGGTTGCGCGTTCTGCAGGTAATTCGTGCCAGGTGATGGCGCGTGACGGGAACGTTGTGACGCTGAAGATGCCGTCTGGCGAAGTTCGGATGTTCAACGGGCGCTGCTTGGCGTGCGTTGGTTCGGTCGGCAATAAGGACTGGGGTTCGATCAAGCTTGGTAAGGCTGGTCGCAAGCGTTATCTCGGGGTTCGCCCGACGGTGCGTGGTGTTGCGATGAACCCTGTTGACCACCCGATGGGTGGTGGTGAAGGTCGTACGTCTGGTGGCTCGCATCCGCGGTCTCCGTGGGGTCAGCTTGCTAAGGGCGGCAAGACGCGTTCGAAGAGGAAGGCGTCGAATAAGGTCATTGTCAAGAGGAGGAAATAATCGATGGCACGTTCTCTTAAGAAGGGGCCGTACGTGGAGGAGAGCCTCCTCCGCAAGGTTGAAAAGATGCAGGCGAGCGGAAAGAAGCAGCCGATTAAGACGTGGAGCCGTCGTTCGATGGTTTTGCCGGACTTTGTTGGTTTGACGTTCGCGATTCACAATGGGCGGCAGCACATGCCGATTTTCATCACGGAAAACATGGTGGGACATCGGTTGGGCGAATTTGCACCGACGCGCACGTTCAAGGCGCACGGCAATTCTGCCGCGAAGGTTGAAAAGAAGTAAGGAGACTAAACAATGGAAGTTATCTCCATCACTCGTAACGCGCGGATGTCGGCATTCAAGGGTCGGCCGCTGGCGCGTGCATGTCAGGGGCTTACGGCCGCTGAAGCGCTGAAGGTTGTTGAGTTCTCGCCGAAGAAAGCGGCTGAGATTCTCCGCAAGACGCTTTTGAGCGCGATCGCAAATGCGAAGAACAATAACGGTGTAGCCGAACCTGGCGCGCTTCGTGTGAAGTTGTGCGTGTTCGACGAATCCGTTCGTATGCGTCGTTATTGGCCAACGGCACGTGGGTCGGCACATCCGATTGCGCGTCGTTTGTGCCACTGCAAGGTTGTCCTCACGGATGCCAAGAAGGAGACGAAGTAATGGGACAGAAAGTCAATCCAGTCGGTTTCCGTATCGGCGTGAATCACGCCTGGGGTAGCCGTTGGTTCGCGCCGAAGAAAACGTTTGGTGCTTACCTGATTGAGGATCAGGAGATCCGCAAGGCCGTGAAGGCGAAGCTTTCGGAGGCTGGGATTTCCCGTATCTTGATTGAGCGTTATGCAAACCGCGTGCGTGTCACGCTTTTCAGCGCCCGTCCGGGTGTGATCATCGGCCGCAAGGGTGGTGATGTGGAAGCGATTCGCACGGACCTCGAGAAGATGACGAAGAAGGAAGTCTATCTTGAGATCAAGGAAGTCCAAGGTGCGGATGCGGATGCGCAGCTCGTGGCCGAGGGCATTGCACAGCAGCTCGAGCGTCGTATCGCCCTGAAGCGCGCGATGAAGCGTGCGATGAAGGTTGCGATGGACATGGGCGTGGACGGGATCAAGGTTCACGCGGGTGGCCGTATCAATGGCGCGGAAATTGCGCGTGTTGAATGGTCCCGCGAGGGCAAGGTGCCGCTGCACACGCTTCGTGCGAACATCGACTACGGCTTTGCCGAAGCGAACACGACGGCGGGTAAGATCGGTATTAAGGTTTGGATTTGCAAGAAGGAAGGTTTCCAGCCGCGCGCTCCTCGGGGCGATCGTCGTGGTGACCGTGAAGGAGGTAAGCGTCATGCCGCTCATGCCTAAGAGAGTTAAGTATCGCAAGGTTTCGAAGGGCAACCGTTCGGGTTATGCTACTTCGGGCACGGAGCTCGCGTACGGCGAGTTTGGCCTCAAGGCGCTCACGCGTGGTCTTTTGACCGCGACGCAAATTGAAGCGTGCCGTGTTGCGATTAATCGTGAAATGAAGCGTAAGGGCAAGTTGTGGATCCGTGTGTTCCCTGACAAGCCTGTTACGCGCAAGCCGATTGAAGTGCGTATGGGTGGAGGAAAGGGTAACCCTGAATTTTGGGCGGCCGTGATTCTCCCCGGTAAGGTGCTGTTTGAGGTCGGCGGTGTTAGCGAGGAAGTTGCGAAGGAATGCCTTCGTCTCGCGGCCACGAAGATTGGTATTCACACGAAATTCATCACCCGCGCAGGAGTTAAAATCTAATGAGCACGGAAACAAATACTCGCGGCGCGCGCAAGTTGCGCAAAGGCGTCGTTGCGTCCAAGATGGGCGCGAAGAGCGTGGTTGTGACGGTGAGCTACCGTGAACGCCACCCCGTCTACGGTAAGATTATCACGCGCACGAAGAAGTATCACGTGCACGATGAGGATGATACCGCGAAAGTCGGTGACACAGTCACCATTATGGAATCGCGTCCGCTCAGCGCTACGAAGCGTTGGCGCATCGTGAAGTAAGGAGAAGACGAGATGTTACAGGAACTCTCCAATCTTGTTGTTGCGGACAATACGGGTGCCAAGCGCGCCATGTGCTTCCGCATCCTCCGCCAGCGCAAGGAATACGCCTATTTGGGCGATGTGATTCGCGTGGCGATTAAGGAAGCGTCGCCGACGAGCTCGATTAAGAAGGGCTCAGTGGCGACGGCCGTCATCGTGCGTACGGGCAATCCGATTCGCCGCGAAGATGGTTCGGCGGTGCACTTCGACCAGAACGCGTGCGTTCTCGTTGACTCGAAGTTGAACCCGATTGGTACCCGTGTGTTCGGGCCGGTCGCGCGTGAACTTCGTGATCGCAACTATATGAAGATCCTCTCGATGGCCCCGGAAGTGGTCTAATAAGGAGCAAAGAAATGGCTATCGCAAGAATCAAGAAGAACGACACAGTGATCGTCATCAGCGGCAATGATGCTGGCAAGACGGGCACGGTGCTGGCGGTTGACCCCAAGAAGGGCGTCGCGCGTGTTTCGGGACTTAACGTCCATAAGAAGGCTGTTCGCCGGACTGAAAAGGCCGCGGGTGGTCTCATTGATAGGGAATTGCCGATTCGTTTGTGCAAGCTCATGCCGTATGACGCGGACAAGAAGTGCGGGACGCGTGTCCGCACGAGCGTCAAGGATGGCAAGAAGGCGCGCGTTTCGGTCAAGAGCGGCAAGACCCTCTAAAGGAATTAGACATCATGGCAAAACTTAAAGACGAATATAAGAGCCGGATGGTGGCGGAGCTTGAGAAGAAGCTCGGCATCACCAACAAGATGCTCGTTCCTCGCCTTCAGAAGATTGTGATCAACATGGCCTTCGGTATCGTTTCGAAAGACGAGCAGAAGCAGTTGGTGGACGATCTCGCGGCGATTACGGGTCAGAAGCCGATGCTTTGCCGCGCGAAGAAGTCGATTTCGAACTTCAAATTGCGTGAGGGCATGGTGATTGGTGCGAAGGTTACGCTTCGTAGCGACCGGATGTGGGAATTCGCTGAGCGTCTCATTTCGAGCGCGCTTCCGCGTATTCGCGACTTCCGCGGCGTTCCGAACCGTGGCTTCGATGGTGCGGGCAACTACACGCTCGGCATCAAAGAGCACTCGATCTTCCCGGAACTCTTGGAGACGGGGACCCACTCGGGCATGGACATTACGTTTGTGACGAGCTCAACGGATAACAAGGCTGCGAAGGAACTCCTCATTTCGATGGGTATGCCGTTCGCAGGGAGGAACTAATTATGGCTAAACAGTGTCTTATTGAAAAGCAGAAGAAGGCGCCTAAGTTCAAAGTGCGCGGGTACAATCGTTGCCAGCGTTGTGGGCGTCGTCACGCCTATATGCGCAAGTTCGGTGTGTGCCGTCTCTGCTTCCGCGAACTCGCTGTGGCTGGTCTTATTCCCGGCATCACGAAGGCCTCGTGGTAATTAAATAGGAAAGGTATCTAAAAATGACACTCGATCCCATTTCCGATATGCTCACGACAATCCGCAACGGTTTGAAGGCGCGCCTTCATTCTGTCGCGACACCGGCGAGCAATCTCAAGGGCGAAATCGCCCGTATTCTCAAGGAGTCCGGCTATGTTGCCGACGCCTTTATGACGACCGACTTCCCGAAGAAGCTCGTGATCACGCTCAAGTATACCGACAAGGCTGTTCCAGCCATTACGGAAATCAAGCGCATCTCGAAGCCAGGTCTTCGCAAGTTCGTGTCGGTCCAGGAAATCCCGGCTGTCCTCGATGGCATGGGGTTGGCAATTCTCTCGACCTCGAAGGGCGTCATGTCGGGTGCGGAAGCCAAGAAGGCTCGCATCGGTGGCGAACTTATTTGCACGGTCGCATAATTCTAGGAGCTAAAGACAATGTCTCGAATCGGTAAAGAACCCGTCAAGCTCGCGGATGGCGTCACAGCCACGATCGCGGGTCAGAAAGTGACGGTCAAGGGCAAGCTCGGTGAGCTTTCCTACACGATGCATGATGGCATCACGGCGAAAGTGGAAGACGGCAATATTCTCGTGGCGTGCGCGGATGACGCGGCGCTCGGCAACTTCCACGGTCTCGCCCGCGCGCTGATCCACAACATGGTGGTTGGCGTGTCCGCAGGCTATAAGAAGCAACTCTCGATTGAGGGCACAGGCTTCAAGGCCGTCCTTCAGGGCAAGAACCTTGCGCTTTCGCTTGGTTTTGCGTCCCCGAAGGTGTATGCAATTCCTGATGGCCTCACCGTGACCGTTGAAAACGACGGTTTGCAGGTGTCGGTTTCGGGTTGCGATAAGGATAAGGTGGGCGAAGCTGCCGCGCGTATCCGTTCGTTCTACCCGGCTGAGCCTTACAAGGGCAAGGGCATCAAGTATGTCGGCGAACATATCCGCCGCAAACAAGGAAAGAAGGTGGCCTAATGAGTTTCAATCGCAAAGTTCAGCGTCAGAAGCGCCATGTGCGTCTTCGTCAGCGCGTGGTTGGCACGGCGGCACGTCCGCGTATGTCGATTTGCGTCACCAACAAGCACATGTACGTGCAGTTCATCGACGACGATGCTGGTCGTACGCTCGCCTCTGCGAGCACGATCAAGGAAGCGAAGGCGAACCTCGACGTCGCCAAGGCGCTTGGTGCATCCGCGGCAGAAGCTGCCAAGACGGCGGGTATCACGACGGTTGTCGTGGACCGCGGCGGAAATAAGTATATGGGCCGGATCGCGGCGATTGTTGAATCGGCCGTTGCCGCGGGTCTTGTGATCTCGACCAAGAAGGAGGCCAAGTAATTATGGCAATGAATCGTGATAAGCGCAACGAGACGGGTGCGCAGGATGATCTTGACGAACATACCGTGTTCATCAATCGTTGCGCCAAGACCGTCAAGGGCGGCCGCCGCATGAGCTTCTCCGCTGTCATCGTTGTTGGTGACAAGGACGGCAAGGTGGGCGTTGGTTTTGGTAAGGCGAACGAAGTTTCGGACGCGATCCGCAAGGGTGGCGAGGCTGCGCGCAAGGCGATGCAGAAGGTCACGCTCCGCGGCAAAACCATTCCGCACGACGTTGAAGGCGTGTGCGATGGTGGTCGCGTGTTGCTGAAGCCGGCGGCTGAAGGTACGGGCCTCATCGTTGGTGGTGGTATGCGTCCTGTTCTTGAAGCGGCGGGCATTCGTGACGCCGTTGGCAAGTCGCTTGGTTCCAAGAACCGTCTGAACGTGGTCAAGGCCACGCTGGACGCGCTCTCCAAACTCCGCAGCGCCGAAGAAATTGCGGCGATTCGCGCGTAAGGAAAGGAAATAGAAAATGGAACTTCATACGCTTACGAATACACCGGGTTCGCGTCACAGCACGAAGCGTGTTGGGCGTGGGTGCGGTTCGGGCTTGGGCAAGACGTGCGGTCGTGGTCAGAAGGGCCAGGCTTCGCGTAAGGGCCACAAGCATAAACTCATGTTCGAAGGTGGCCAGATGCCACTCTTCCGTCGCCTCCCGAAGCGTGGCTTCAACAATGCCGCGTTCGCGACGAAGGCTTTGGCGGTCAACGTGTCTGATCTTGAACGTTCGTTCGAGGCGGGTGCGGAAATCACGCTTGAAGCGCTCGTCAAGGCGGGCTATACCGACAATAAGCGCCCGGTCGCGAAGATCTTGGGCACGGGTGAACTCACGAAGAAATTCGTCGTGAAGGTTCCTTGCTCGGCAGCCGCGAAGGCGAAGATTGAGAAGGCGGGCGGCTCGGTCGCTCAGGCCTAATAAGCAATTTGCTTAGCGATTGAGGATTGCCTTCGGGCAGTCCTCGGTCTTTGGTTGGAAAAAGTGCCGCGCAAGCGGCCGAAAAGAAAAGTGCCGCGCAAGCGGCCATGTCCCGTTCCACAGGGCGCACACACTTCACTTTAGGCGCCACGCGTTGGATAAAATGAAACTGTCGGGGGACAGTTTATGAAGTGCCTAGGCGTCGTGTTTAATTTCACCGCCTGGACGCTTAGGGTGTCTATTTAATTAGACGCCTTGCTGTTGTTAATCGTGAAGTCCGTGTAAAACTGCCGCGGGTGCGGTCGGTGCTGGGCAGGTGTCTTGTCGATGCTTGCAACAGGCGCGGCACAAATAGAAAGGAGAAACTATGTAGTCAAATTGAAAGCCCGTAAAGTGACGTAAGGGCAAATTCGTCAAATAAAACAATAAAACAATACAAAATAGTATAACGTTGGACAAGATTAAAGATTATGAATGAACTTGAAGTAAAAGAATTTGAGCGTGGCGTGATTGAGAATTATATCTATGACCCGCAACTTGCGAGGGAATGGATACCGAAGCTAGGTCTTGAAGTGGACCATTTTTCGGATGAGACTCTTCGGGCCGCGTTCAGGGCAATGAATGAAACAAAGTCGATGGACCGGGTACAACTGGCGTATCTGGCACGTCAGGCAGGTGTGAAGGATGCGGGGCTCAACGAGAAATATCTTTCCGTTGGGTATTTCGATAAGATTGGGCAAATTCAGCAAATTGTGGACTTCCGGGAAAAGGAAAAAGTTGCCGCGAAGGTCCGGAAAGCGATGAATGAAGCCTCAATCTATTCGGATGCAGGCTCGTATGCGAGGAACATCGCAAATGTGGCGCGGCAGGCGTCGCAAACGGTTCACGGTGCCATGGACGAATCAATGTCCATGGCCGATCTTCCGGATCCGATTCCGGAGGAGGAGAATCCGAACGCGCTATTCCGGAATGGCTGGATACGGCGCGGCAATGGGTTCATCGTGACGGCGCAGGCGGGCATCGGCAAGTCGACCCTCTCGCTTCAGCTCGCGTATTCGTGGGCGATGGGGCGTGCGGAGTTTGGGTTTGCACCGATTCGGGCGATGAAAATTGCAATCATCCAATCCGAAGATGGTGTGGACGAAATGGCGTTCTTCCGGGCGAATGTTCGGAAGGGGCTTGCGGCGCGGGGTTGGACCGCGGCAGAAATTGCACAGGCTGAGGCCAGCATTCACTGGGAACGGGATGCGTTCCTGGGGAAGGCCGGTGACGAATTTATTCGGACGCTCGGTCGGGTGCAAGCGCAGAAGAAGTACGACCTGATTATCGTCAATCCGGTCCATGCTTACTTTGGCGGTGATGTCGCGAAAAACCAGGACGTGTCGCACTTCTTGCGGGAAGGGATTGACCCGATCATTATGAACGAGGACAGTCCGTGTGCGATTATGCTCGTGCACCATACGAACAAGCCGGGAAAGGATGCGGCTGGGCGTGCGGTTGGCATGGATGGTGAGTCGGCCTATGAGGTGTCGGGTGCGTCTGAATGGACGAACTGGGCACGTGCCGTCGTGACCGTCAGTCGGGTGGCCAAAATGAAAGGCTTCTACAAGCTGACGGTGGCGAAGCGGGAAGAACCGCTCTGCTGGAAGACGGCGACAGGCGAAAAGACGAACCGGAAGATTATCGCGCATTCGGATGGACTCGTCTTCTGGCGGGAACCGACCGCGGATGAGTTGCCGGCGAACCTTCTCTCTGGTGGACAAACCGAGACGGGCGACCCGAAGCAAGACGCCAAAGAACTGGCCAAAGTCGTCCAAGGGAAAGTCCTCAGTTCGACTGAACTCCGGGATGCGGCCCATCAAATGTTGGGCTCCAAGCGTGGTGACCGGGCTTATGCAGAATTGACAAACAATATGGGTAAGTACGGAATCATCTCGCAACGGGTGCCGGAGACAAATCGGATTGTCTATGGCACGCTTCTTGGAGC
>CAVIVB010000024.1:10013-10911 GCA_963645785.1 bacterium | reverse complement strand
GTTGGGATGTGGTGAATGAGTCGGCGCCTGATTTTCATGTGTGTCAGGGTGAGAAGGCGGTGCGAGGAGTGGCGTGTCAGAAGACGGTGTGGTATGGGTTGATGCCGGGGGATTATGCGTATAAGGCGTTTGAATGGGCGGGGAAATATTTGCCGCGGAAGGCGTTGTTCAATATCAATGATTGGGATATGTCGCCGTATTATGCGCGGGAGGCGAAGGCGTTGATTGAGGCTGGGGCGAGAGTGGATGTTGTGGGGTCGCAGATGCATTTGTTCAATCCGGCGGAGAGCGTTAATATTCGGGAAGGGAAGATACCGGAGCATCTTTTGCCGGGGAAGATTGAGGAGCGGTTTGCGATGCTTGGGGAGGTTGGGCGGCCGATTCATCTTTCGGAGATTACGATTACGGCGCCGGACAATTCGCGGGAAGGGCAGATGGTGCAGGCGATTATTATGCGGAATTTGTATCGGGCGTGGTTTGCGATTGAGAAGATGAATGGGATTACGTGGTGGAATGTGGTGGACAATTGCGGGGCGCCGGGCGAGCCTTCCATCAGTGGGATTTTCACGCGCGATATGCGGCCGAAGACGGCGTACTATGCGATGGATGATTTGATTAATCGCGAATGGAAGACGAAGTGCGCGGCGAAAGTTGCGGGCGGGCAAATTGCGTTTCGTGGGTTCCGCGGCAAATATCGTTTGACGTGGAAAGACGCGGCTGGGAAAGAGCAAACGAAGCTTGTAGAAGTCAAATAATCCTTCGTGGTCAAAGCTGGCGGATTTACGCGCGAAACTTTGCGAGATTTGGGTCAAATTGGGGGGCAGCTGTGGTCAAATTGTGGGGGCAATAAAGGGGATTGAAATTTGGGCTGAAATATGGTATAATATGCCCTTCAACC
>CAVIVB010000024.1:0-10003 GCA_963645785.1 bacterium | reverse complement strand
AAGTTGGACCGGGTGTAAGTATGAGTTGCACCCGGTCTAGACATGAGTTAGACCCGGTCTAGATACAAATTTCCTAGGGTAATAGGATGAATTTTATCGGCGCGCGATAGAAGTGCCGCGGAAGAATTAGATATCTTTCAGGGTGCGACCCGATGCAATCGCCCGTACAACGAGGGAGGCGCCGCTGGCACAATCGCCTACGCAGTAGATGTGACGCGCGGGATCAGGAAGAAGGGCGGTCCGCGGCGTCTGGCCAAGTGTCAATTGCTTGACGATTGGATGAGACGCCGGGACGCCCGTGAAGCCCATCGCGAGCAGGACGAGGTCCGCTTCGATGACTTCTTTTGTGTTTGGTTGTGAGATAAATTTGAGTGGCTTGCCCGTCGGAGAGAATTCCCAATTGACGGTTTCGACTTCGACGCCTGTGACGGCGCCGCGCCCTTTGAAGCGGAGTGAGTTCAAGTTCCAACGGCGTTCGCATCCTTCGAGATGGCTGGAGCTTGTGCGAAGTTCGTAGGGCCAGAGCGGCCATGGCGTGGAGGGGCTGCGTGTTTCGGGTGGGCGCGGCAGTATTTCAATTTGCGTCACGCGTGTGGCGCCTTGGCGAATCGCGGTACCAACGCAGTCCGAGCCCGTGTCGCCACCACCGATGACGAGGACTTTCTTGCCTTTTGCGTCGATGGGGAGCGCGGCAGTTTCTCCGCCGAGAACGCGATTTTGTCCGCCCAAGAATTCGAGCGCGAGATAAATGCCGCGGAGTTCGCGTCCGGGGATTTTGAGATCGCGCGCGGCGGGTGTGCCGATTGCGAGGACGACGGCTTGAAACGCGCGCGTCAAATAGTCGGCGGAGACGTCCTTGCCAATTTCGGTATTCGTCACAAAGCGGATGCCTTCGGCTTCGAGAATCTTGCGGCGGCGATCGATGAGGGCTTTGTCGAGTTTGAAGTAGGGGATGCCATAACGAAGGAGGCCGCCGATGTTGCGTTCCTTTTCGTAGACGGTCACGTTCCAACCTTGGCGGCGCAAGGTGCGCGCGGCGGAAAGTCCCGCCGGGCCAGAACCGACGATTGCGACGCGCTTGCCATTTTCTGCCGCGGGCGGTTCGGGCTTGACCCAGCCGTTTGCAAAGGCTGTGTCGATAATGAGCTTTTCAGATTGGCGCACCATAACCGATTCTTCGTCGAGCTGGCGAACGCAACACGATTCGCAAAGGGCCGGGCAAATGCGCGACGTGAATTCGGGGAAGTCGCTATTTTGCGAGAGGAGTTCGTAGGCGCGGCGCATGTCGCCCTTGAAGACGGCGCGATTTTGGTCGGGGATGAGATTGCCAAGTGGACAGCCCGCGCCATGGCAGAAGGGGACGCCGCAGTTTTGGCAGCGTTCGACTTGTGTCTTCAAATCTGCCGCGGTCAAGAGGCGTTCGACCTCTTTGAAATCGGCGCGGCGTTCAGCAATAGGACGGTAATAATCATGGATGCGATTCATTGTAGTATTCCTTTCGCGCGGCATTATTCTTTCACGGGCACGACCTTGACGAAGCAGGGGCGATAGGTTGACCACGCACCCAAGATGCGTTGGGCGAGCGGCGATTCGGTGCGCTTGTAATGTTCGAGGATGAGTTCCTTGAGTTCGTGTTCGTCGTTCGAATGGGGCTCGACGGTCGCGAGGTCAATCGAATCGAGATTGCACCGCAAATCGAAGTCGCCCGACATGTCCATCACATACGCGACGCCGCCTGTCATGCCCGCGCCAAAGTTGACGCCCGTCGCACCGAGGATCACCACCTTGCCGCCTGTCATGTATTCGCAACCGTGGTCGCCCACACCTTCCGCGACAAGCGTCACGCCCGAATTGCGAATGCCGAAACGCTCGCCTGCCTGGCCATTCAAAAAGATCTTGCCCGCCGTGCCGCCATACGCAATCACGTTGCCCGCAATCACATTCTCTTCAGGTTTGAAGCCCGTCGCCTCATACATGGACGGATGAATCGCAGGCCGCACCGCAATGATGCCACCCGAAATCCCCTTGCCCACAAAGTCGTTCGCCTCGCCATCCAAATTGAAGGTGATGCCCTTGGCTAAGAATGCACCAAATGATTGACCCGCCGTGCCACGGAAGTTGACGCGAATTGTTTCATCCGCCAAATCTGCCGCGCCAAAACGTGTCACGACTTCGCCCGAAAGTTCAGTCCCAACCGTGCGATTCACATTGTGTATTTCACGATCCAAGGAAACTTTCTTCCCTTTCTTGACCGCGGCAAAGTCCAACGCAGGAAGGAGTTCGTGCCGGTCATAATCATCGAACACATACGGATTTGCGCCCGCCGTATAATGAAGTGCCGCGCCTTTTTCTTGTGCAAGGACACGCGAGAAATCAAAGCCTGCCGCGCGATCAAGTGCCGCGTTGAGCTCCAGCAAATCGGTGCGCCCGACCGCTTCCTCAAGTGAATGCAACCCCAGCTGGGCAAGGCGTTCGCGCACATCACTTGCAAGGAGGCGCAAGAAGTTGACGATGTATTCGCTCTTGCCTGTGAAGTGTTTGCGCAAGCATTCATTCTGTGTTGCAATCCCAACGGGGCATGTATCGCAATGGCAGCGGCGATCTTGCACGCACCCAAGCGAGACGAGCAAAGTCGTGCCAAAACCAAATTCTTCCGCGCCCAAAATTGCCGCGATCACCACATCGCGCGCCGTCTTGATTTGACCATCCACTTGCAATTTGACGCGCCCGCGCAAATCGTTCTTGACCAATGTTTGCTGGGCTTCGGCAAGCCCCAACTCCCACGGCAGCCCCGCATGTTTCATCGAAGTCAGCGGCGCCGCGCCCGTGCCACCATCAAAGCCCGAAATCAAAACAACATCCGCATGTGCCTTCGCCACGCCCGCGGCAATTGTCCCGACGCCCGCTTCCGAAACAAGTTTCACCGAAATGCGCGCACTCGGATTCGCACACCGCAAATCATAGATGAGCTGCGCCAAATCTTCAATCGAATAAATGTCATGATGCGGCGGCGGCGAAATCAAAGTCGTCCCAGGCCGCGCATGACGCAGTTTCGCGACAAATGCGTTCACCTTATGTGCGGGGAGCTGCCCGCCCTCGCCTGGCTTCGCCCCTTGCGCAAGCTTGATTTGAATATCCTTCGCATTGCGCAAATACTCAATCGTCACACCAAACCGACCCGACGCCACCTGCTTAATCCCGCAGTTCGCATCCGTTCCAAACCGCTCCGCATTCTCGCCGCCTTCGCCCGAATTCGACATCGACCCAATCGAATTGAACGCCCGCGCAATCGCTTCATGCGCCTCCGGCGAAAGCGATCCCAAGCTCATCGCACCGCCAACAAAATGCCGCATGATCGACTCCACACTCTCGACATCATCAATCGAAATTCCATCCACCTTGCGGAACTTCAACAAGCCCCGCAACGTGCAACTCCGCTTCGTCTGATCATCAATCGCGGCAGAATATTCTGCGAACTTCGCCGCATCATTCCCGCGCACCGCCAAACGAAACGCACTCACCGTCGCCGGCGTCCACAAATGTTCTTCCGCTCCTTTGCGATAACGATATTGCCCGCCCGCGTCTAGCAACTCGCCCCGCGGCACTTTTCTCGCCGCCTCGCGAATGCCCTCTTCAATCTCCTTGAATCCACGCCCGCCCACACGCGACGGCGTCCCCGCAAAACACGCGTCCATCACGTCCTTCGCCAATCCCACCGCCTCGAACATCTGCGCGCTCCGATAACTCCTCAATGTCGAAATTCCCATCTTCGACATAATCTTCAAAAGCCCCTTGCTCACCGCCTTGATATAGTTCGACGCCGCGGCAACTTTATCTCCTTTGCCCGCCAGCGCCGACACCACCTCCAGCGCCAAATACGGATTCACCGCCGTCGCGCCATACCCCAGCAACACCGCAAAATGATGCACCTCACGCGCCTCGCCCGTCTGCACAATCAATCCAACCGACGGCCTCAATCCAGCCGCCACAAGCGCGCGATTCACCGCCGCCACCGCGAGCAACGACGGCATCAAAAGTGCCGCGCCTTCCTTTAATTCCGGCTTGTCCGACAACACCAAAATCCGCGCGCCCGACCCAACCGCCGCGACCGCATCCCCCGCCAGCCGCTCCAACGCCACTTCCAATTCCCCCTCAAAATACAGCGGCAAAACTTTCACCGGAAAACGCACCTCATCTGCTT
Organism: bacterium; assembly: GCA_963645785.1. Classification (GTDB taxonomy): domain Bacteria; phylum Verrucomicrobiota; class Kiritimatiellia; order RFP12; family UBA1067; genus UBA1067. The sequence goes on along the minus strand of CAVIVB010000024.1, from coordinate 5,802 downwards.
TCTCAATTCGCGCAAGCTCATCTTCCGTCAGCACCGGCCGCCGCAACTTAATCAGCCGCGCATGCTCCGGCGTCTCCTCCAACACATTCCCCAAATTCCCAATGTACGTCATCAGCGACATCACCAACTCTTCACGAATCGGATCAATCGGCGGATTCGTCACCTGCGCAAACAGCTGATGAAAATAATCAAACAGCGTCCGCCGCTGCGTCGACAAACATGCAAGCGCCGCGTCATTCCCCATCGACCCCACCGGCTCCTTCCCACTCTTCGCCATCGGCTCCAAAATGAGTTCGATATCTTCATCCGTATAACCAAACTGTTGCTCGCGCGCCTTCAAATCCCCCGGCACCTCGCTCGGCACAATCTCCGTGAACAACCCCTGAATCGCAATGCGATTCTCCGCAACCCACCGCCGATACGGCCGCCGCCGCGCATACTTCGTCTTGATCTCCGCATCTTCCAAAAGCCGATGATTCGGCAAATCAAGATACACCATCGACCCCGGTTTCAACCGCCCGCACCGCGCAATATTATCCGGCGGCACATCCACCACGCCCGCCTCCGACGCCAAAATGAACATGTCATCCTTCGTCAAAATCCAACGCGCCGGCCTCAGCCCATTGCGATCAAGCGCCGCGCCCGCCGTCACACCATCCGTAAACGCCACCGCCGCCGGCCCATCCCACGGCTCCATCAACGCCGAATGATACTCATAAAACCCACGCACATCATGCCCCATGTGATACTTCGTCCCCCACGCCTGCGGCATCAACATCAACATCGCATGCGCCATATCGCGCCCCGCCGCCACCAACAACTCAAACATATTATCAAGCGACGCCGAATCACTCTGCCCCTCGCGCACAACCGGCACCACCTTCGAAATCTCTTCCCCCAATAGCGGCGACGCAAAACTCTTCTCCCGCGCCTTCAACGCATTGACATTTCCCTTCAATGTATTGATCTCACCATTGTGCGCCAACATCCGAAACGGATGCGCCAATTCCCACGTCGGAAATGTGTTCGTCGAATACCGCTGATGCACAAGCGCAATCGCCGACACAAAATCCTCATCCGCCAAATCCAAATAAAACTTCTCCACCTGCGGCGCGAGTAGCAGCCCCTTGTACACAATCGTCCTCGCCGACAACGAACAAATGTACCCACTCTTCAGCACCTTCTCCATCTCGCGCCGAATAATATAAAGCCGCCTCTCCTCCGTCTCATCCAAAAAGAATTGACGTATCCGCGGCATCGTCTCTCTCGCCACGTCCCCAATCGCCGACGGCTCAATCGGCACCTCCCTCCACGCCAAAACCGCCGCGCCATTCTCCGCGGCAATCCTTTCCAATTTCGCCTCTTCCCCAACCCCACCAAACAACATCCCAATCGCAAACTTCTCAGGAACTGCCGCGCCCATCACCTTCCTAAAAAATCCAAACGGAATCTGCATCAAAAGCCCCGCACCATCTCCCGTCTTCGGATCATTCCCCGTCGCACCACGATGCATCAATCGCTTCAAAACCGTCAGCCCACCCACGACCACAGACCGCGTCGCCTCATTCTTTAAATTCGCCACAAGCCCGACGCCACACGCATCGTGCTCAAACCGGGACTCATACAATCCCTGCTGCTGTCCAACCTCTTCTTCTTGTTGCTGCTGCATAACTTCGTCCTTTTTTGAGAGACCACAAAAAGGAAAGCAAGAACCGTGCCAAACGCCCCCACCCCATCCCATTGCACTCCAAATCCCCCAATTTTATACACCTCATGTAATAAAACTGCCGCGCCTTTACACCCACCCTTACCATTCGCCCCCCGCACCTGACCCTGCAGTTCAAGCCGTGCTTGATCAAACTTACGCGCGTAACCCAGCTAATTTACGCGCGTAAAATTTTCCTATCCACGCGGCAATTCTCTCATGCCCCTACCAAAAATCTGCCGCGCTCGGTATCAACTCTTTCGCATCCGCGACGCATGATCTCGCGACCAAGCATACGGATGCTAAGACTTTTGAGAGTTTATAAATTAATCTGCGAAAGTCAGTTTTGATTTAGGCGGCAAAGAAAAGCCCACTTTCCATTTGCCCGAACAACCCGCGCGCGAACGATAACGAATTTGATTGCGTCCTTCTTTGAGCTGCAAAACTCCAACAAACGGCCCGCCATGTTCAATCTTCTTGCCATCGTCCAAAACAAATTCGCCCCACCAATCTGGATTCACGCCGATGCGATACACCCCCGCCGCAGGCGCATTCACATTGAACGTAATTTCCGCCCATTGCGTGCCATCCTTTCCATTGCGCCCCACGCCATTTGGATAAATCTTGGCAAGGTCCACCGCCTGTTCAGTTAGCTTGAGCGTGACATCCTTCCCATCCACTTTGAGCTTGCGCACCACGCGTTCGCACGGCATCTCCAACCGCTCCGTTTCAATAAGCCCATCGCCCGTCACATACACCTCACGCGTATGATGCGCCGCGCACGTTGCACACGTCCAACCAATCCGATATTTGCCGCGGAATCCCCTAAACTTCACAAACCCATCCTTCGCCTTCGCACGCAAATTCGTCCGCCATTCATGATTGATAAGCTCATCCAATTCTTCATACGCCGGCTTCTTCTTCATATCAATCGTCCACAGCCCCGACACAAGCGGCTCGCCCGCAAACCCCGCGCCATCCACCGTGTTCCACCACGTAATCCCCATCACCTTTGGATGCGAAAACCACGCCCGATAAATGTTCCTCACCAATACCGCCTGAATCTGCCGCGACTTCTCATCTTCCCCTGGCGCGGCAATCGTCACCTCAGAAACGTGCAACGGCCGCCCCGCCTCCGCAATCATATCCAACCGCTCGCGAATCGCCGAGGGCGTCCCCACCCACGACACATCCTTCTCACCCTTCGCCGCCCGCGCGCAATCATTCGTATCCATCAAATGCATCTGACACCCCACAATATCAATCCGCGCGCCCTCCTTCGTCAAGTCCTCAACCTGCCCCAGAAAATCACGCGACATATTGTAATCATTAATCGCCAGCTTCACATAAGGTGGAATCAACTCCTTCGCATCGAGGAGCGCCATCAACGGATAATCCCCCGGCATCAAACCATACACCGAATACCAATAATCAAGCCCCGTCCGCGACTTCCGATACAACACCCAATCAAACGAACTCTCATTCACAACATCCCAACTATCCGCCACTCCCCCAAATCGCGCCGCGACACTTTCCACCCGCTTGCGATAAATCCCCCGCAAACGCTTCGCAAAAATCGGCGTCTTTTCCGCAAGCTCCTTTTCGGTCATGCACCAATACGCATTCCCCCACGCCATGCGCCGCTCCCATGAATACCCCGCCGAAAAACGAAGCGCACACTGGCACTCACCCGTCCCACAATACGCAGAATGCCGCGGAATTCCAAGCCCATCAAATACCCGCTTCTCATTCTCCGGACAATACCAATCCTCAATCCACAACGGCCGCGCCTGACCCCACACCAAAATGTGACCATGCACCGCCACATCATGCGCCTTCAAAAAGTTGATGACCGGACTCGGCGCCGGCCGCCGCCAATACGGATCCTCCAACGCCTCCGCCCTCGTCAGCGAATTCCAATATTCTTCCGTATCCCGCCACGCCTCATCAAACCGATAATCCCCCGGCGCCGGCTCATGATCCTTCCAATAAAACGACACCGTCGCCTGATTGAACAGCCCACCTTTCCCATACATCGACTTGTACGCCGCGTTATATTCTTTCTTCCCCAACTGATTAAAATTGAAAATGTGCGCACCAAAGCGGAAGTCATGATCCATTTGCTCAATCGTCACTTCATCCCCATCTTTGGCCGACACAAAAACCCGCGCATCCGCCTTCCGATTCTTCTCAATATCCGCGTCAATTTTCTTTTGCTCGGCCTCATTCCAAACCTTCCAATATTCATCAGACATCACCGTCCGATCAATCTGAAACGCACCAAGCCCAACTGGCGCGAACAAAACTGCCGCGCTCATACCCAACACAAATCTCTTATGAATCTTCATGCTCTATATTATACCATATCCCCGCCTAAATTGCAAACCAAAACCGCGGCAAAATTGCCGCGGCTCCACCAGTTGCCCCGCGTTTTGGTTTACCTCACCCGAATCACAAGCCCCGTCGCGCCCTTCAACTTCATGTGCACGCCTTCCGCATCTTGCCAAACCGTGAACGCCTTCTTGAACGACGCCAAATCGAGAATCTGCTCCCCGCGGCAACAAAGAATGTTATTCACCGTCGCGTCCGTCGCATGATCGCTATCCTTAATATGCTCATACACATTGTAAGGATCTTGAATCACATCCGCATTCCCCGTAATGTCCGTATGCGTAAAGACGACCTCCGCCTTCGAACGGTCCGGAAAATTCACCCGCGTCTTGTATGTGTCCGTATCGTTCGGCGCCCACGCAACAATCCCCCGCGGACTGCACCCCGTATCCCCGCGCACAATATATTTGCCGCGCTTCATCTCAAGCACGTTGTTCTCTCGCGCCCCACTCGTACCCGTCTTCTGCGCCGTAAATCCGCCCAATTCCATCGTCCCCACAAAATCCATCTCCACCGTCCCCGCGAACTGGACGCCCGGCAACCCCTCGTATCGCCCCGTCTCCGAAAAAGTGAAAAGCGACATCAACTGTTGAAACTCCTTTTGCTTTATCTCCGTCGTGCCTTCCCATCTCAACGTGCCTTCAATAAACCCATATCCATTATTCCCCCACGAAGCCGTTGTCTGACTCTTGAACCATGGCAACACACCGCCCTCCTTAACATAAATCTTCCACCCATAACCCATGTTCATCGCCTGCGACGTTCCATGCTCAAACGTGGCCCCGTCCTCAATCACAATCATCCCATGAATCTGCATCCAAGCCTCGCCCCCAGATTGAAACACCTTCGACCCTTTCTTGATCGTGAGCGACCCCCAAATCGTCAAGTCAACCCCACTCGGCACATACTCAACCGTCACCCCCTCCGGAATCACCACATCATCAATCGCCGCCGGCACCTCGCCCACATCCCAGTTCCCAGCCGTCTTCCACAGCCCATCGCCCGCAGCCCCCGTCCACGTACACGTCTTCGCCCCGCTCCAATAATTCGTCCCCTCTCCAAAAATCGGAATCAAGATCGTCCCCGTTGCCTCCTTCCCGGCATTCTGCTTAATAAAGGTGCCGCCTTTTTCCACCGTAATGCTCGCCGTCGTCGCGTCCGCATTCACCTTGTAGCACGCCCCCATGTCAAATGTGCCGCCCGCTTTCACCACCAAAGCACCCCTCAACTGAATCCAACTAATCGCCGTGGTCTGCACAAACGTCCCGCCATTCCCAATCGTCAGCGTCGCCCCCGCCTCAATCGTCAAATCAACCCCGCCCGGCACATATTCAACCCGACCATTCTCAATAATCACATCATCCGTCGATGCCGGCACCCCAGTCGGACTCCACATCGCACCATCCTTCCAAAGTCCATCCCCGCCAACCCACGTCTTGGTCTCGCCCTTCGCGGCAAAAATAACCCCCGCGCCAAGCACCACACTCGCGCAAACCTTCATAAACATTGATGTTTTCATAATTGTAAATCCTTCTCTAACGTCAATACTGCACGTTATACCATATTTTCTTGTCCCCTGTCAAGGGGGAAATGAAGAAATAGGAAAAACTGCCGCGCCCCATTCCCATACCTTCAGCCCAATCCTCCCATGCATTTAGCCAAAAGTACGGTACTTTTTGGCAAAATGTACGGTACTTTTTCCGAAA
>CAVIVB010000023.1:0-11062 GCA_963645785.1 bacterium | reverse complement strand
TCATAGTCATTTCCATGCATGTCATAAAAGCCCCAGGGGTTCGTCTTCTTCGTCCCCACGATGTGTGATGTGCCGTTTGCATTGGCTGAGTACCACATATATTCACCGTTCGGGTCTTCGCTTTCAAGCTCTTGTCCGTAGCTATAGGCCGTATCCGTACCTGCGCGGCAAGCGTATTCCCACTGCGCTTCGGTCGGCAAATCGAAATCAATGTCCGTGCGTGCGCGCAACTTGCCAAGGAAGCTGTAGCGATCGACCTGATTGTTGTCAGGCCAGTGCGCACCATAAGAAGTGCCGCGAATCATATCATACGACACGCTATCAACTGGGCGCATCTCTGAATCTTCGCCCGAATTGTTGTCAGATGGATTCGAACCCATCACAAGCTCCCATTGCTTCTGCGTGACTTCAAAGAGCCCAAGATAGAACGGCTTAGTGAGCGTCACCTTATGGGACTGCACGGACTGATCCTGCCCCATGATAAAGCTTCCTTCATTCACGCGTTGAAGCACAAGCTTCGTCGTCTTATATTCCTCAATATTGAATCCAGTTGAATCTGGTAACGTGTCGGTATAGGTAACAGGGTAGTAAGTCGCATTCGCGCCAGCAGAAAGGTTGATGATGCAATAACGCGATGTTTTCTTCGCGGTGGGTGTGTAGATAAGTTGGACGGTCGCGTTTGTCCAATCGGCCGTGAGGCCTTCCTTTGTCGCGTTCCAATAGATGCGGTGTTCACCATTCGCAAAGGTCGCATCGCCAAGAAGTGTTTTAGCGTTGTAAGTCTTGTCCGTTCCGTAGAGGATGTGGACGGTGGGGATGACTTTCTCTTCCTTCGTTGTCGCACCACTCACAGAGTAGTCAATCGCCAAGCCCCACGGCGGAATAGGCGTTACCTTGAGTTGACTCACGTCCGGCACAGCCTCCGCGAACCCACCCACAAATGCCAACAGACAACAAGCTAATAACTTCTTCATAGGCTTTACACCTCATCTTTCTAAAACGCCTATATTATACCATAATTCAGGGCAGAAAGCAAGGGCGGAAGATGAAATCTATTAAATTGGAGAGGCGCACCTTTCGGCACGCCCCCGCAATAAGAAACCTATGAATAAAAAAACCAACTGAACAAAATTATTTTGTCATCTCAAAGACAAGCTCGCCACCAGCCATAATCTCATTATACGAGATCGTCTTGCCCGTGACATCCTTGCCATTGAACGTCGCCGATTTGACGCGGCGATTTTCCTTCGAAAAGCCCTTCGCCACAACGGAGAACTTCTTCCCATTCTCCAACGTAAGCGCAATGCGATTCAACTGCGGCGTCGTCACGGCAAACGTATCGCCCGCTTCCGACGTTGGATAAATCCCCAAGCACGCAAAGACGTACCACGCACTCAAGCGCCCGCCTTCATCATTCCCGCAAAGCCCATCCGACTTATTCGTGTAGTACTTGTTGCAAAGCTCGGTCAAGTCCGCACCCGGCACTTTCGCGACATCAATCGCGCCCTTGTACGTCCCCTTCACACCCTTCGCGGCCGTCGTCGCCTTCACAATCGACGGCACGAAAATCTTGTGCCAAGGCGTCATCACACGCGTCGCATCGCTTTCCGCAAACATCGTATACTGATCTGCCGTGCCCGCATCCGAAATCAAATTCGGCTGAACGAGCGTGCGATAAAACGCCGTGTAGAAACGCTGCTGGGCATTACGATCAAACTCAGGATCCGTCTCAACACGCTTGAACACCTGGCGCCATTCCGCCTCTGCCGCGGCCTTGCGCGCCTCAAAATTGAAATCATCACCATCCGCGGCAAAATTCGCCCGCGCACCGTCCATCGACTGATTCGAAAGCGCAACCTTGGCGTAAATCTTTTCATTCGCGCCCAAGTTGAATTCCGCAATGTAGCGCTTGCCATTCTTCCCGTTCGCAGGAAGCTCACGAATCGCAACCGGTGTCGGACTAAACGCAATCTTCGCATAAACATCGCGGTCCTTCTTCCAGCACGTCACGCGGTTGTGCCCTTCAAACACACCATTCGTCGTGAACGTCGATTCCGAAAATGTGACGCGGTCCTTCCCATTCGGCCCAGGCGCACCCGACTGCGCATCAATGAGCACCTTCACCAAACCGCCGCGGTCATACGAAAAGCAATGATACGCACAACGCTTCGATGCCGTCGAATCAAGGAACATCGCCCAACGCTCCAACACCGCGCGATACGCACCCGGCGAAGGCGAATCCCACACATTCTCAATGTGCTGACTCTTACGCGCCCCTTCCTTCGGGTCCGCACTCGTGAACGGCACAATCAGGAAGTCCTGCAAATCTGCCGCGCTCGAGCCCGACAAGTGATTCGCCGTGACGCCCATCATATCCTCATGGTTCGCATCAAAGCCCACCGTCTTGCCATCATAATCATCGCCCGGCCGCCCCACCGTGTCAGGTCCAACCTGCACCATACCAAACGGCCACGTCGCACCCACAAACACATTTCCGCCGCGCAACGACCCAATCTTCTGATTGACAAGCGCGTACGAATCTTGATAGAATCTCTCAAACCGAATCTTCCCCGTCGCAAGCGTCCCCTTGCTCCCAAAAAGCCCCGCAATGAAGCCCGGCCCTTCCGGCTTCTCAAAGTACTTATACTCACGATGGTCCGCATTGTAGAACGTCGCATTGAACGCAATCTCCTTCCCATACGCATCCTTCCCATCAATTCCCAAACGCTTCAACGGAATGCGCACCGCGTAGAGCTTCTGCCCTTCGCCCACGCCGCCCCATTGACGCACCACCGAATTCGTCGCATCAAACGTAAGCGACCCATCCGATGCCTTAATCGTCCCATCCGTAAAGATGTCAACATCAAAATCCTCAAAGCTCAACTTCACACCATCATGCACGCCCCACACATGCCCCAAACTCTGCGACGCCAAATACCCACAGAACTGATTGAACTTATAATAGCCGCGAATATAAAGGTACTCATCATCAAACCCACACGCCAAAGACGACCCCGGCACACCAACCGCAACCGTACCTTCTGCCGTGCGATCAAGGTTCGCATTATGATTCCACGACGTACGAATCGCCCCATTGTCCACCGTCGCAAGCCCCTTCTTATCCTGGACAATCACCGGCTTTATCACGCGCACCGCCCACGCCGCTTCCTTCTTCGGCAATACCGGATTCTTCAGCACCAAGCGCCCCGCACTCTTGTACGTCCCATCCGCCTGCTTCATCTGAATCTCGTTATCCCAAACGCTGCAATCTTCCTTATAAATATCGTCCGTAATCGGATACTTCAACTGCAGCACATTATCCTTCGCAATGCACGTCCCCGACCCCTGGAACGACAAACGCATCGCATAGTCACTACGAATCACATTGTTCGTGAAAATGATGTCGCGGCAATCATGCATGTGGAACGGCCACCACGAATTGTCAAACACATTCCCCGTGTAAATACAATCCTTACCGCCCTCATCATTATACAGCCCCGGCCATTCACCCAAGTCGTGACAGTAGTTCCCAATGAACTTCGTATTCACCATCGCGCCATACACGCCACCACCATCACGCACATACCGCATCGTGTGATAAAACTCATTCGACGCAACATAACTGCCGCTCGTCCACAACACCGCGCCGCACCCCGACGTATGATGCACCTTCGTCCCAATCAACTTCACACCGCGCGTCTGCATTGCAATCGCATTGGCCGCCAGCGCATACTTCCCATTGTCATGCACCTCACAATCAATAATATCGCTCGCGCAACCACCATCTTCATACCGAATGCACCCGCTACCCGTATTATAAACATGCGTGCGCTCCACAACCACATGGTCAGGCTTCACAAAACAAATGCCATCCCCCGCCGTATTCCTCAATTCGCAATCTTCAATCCGTGCCCAAGGCGACGCACCGCCACCAATCAACGCCGGCAAAATCCCACCCGGACACCCATAAATCCCATACCGAAACGGCGCCTTACACCCTTCCAACACAAGTCCCTTGAACGTCACATGCCGCGCATCCGCAATCTTGAAAATCGATGTCGAATACGAAACCGACGCGCGAATATTTGCCGCGCTCTCGCCTTCCTTCGGCCAATAATAAATCTTGCCATCACGCGACTCAAACATCCACGTCCCAGGATGCGTCATCCCCATGCGCAAGTTCCGAATCAAATACCCCTGATTGAACCGCCCAATCGGCATATCCGTGCGCGAAGCCAAATGGAATGTCTCATTCTTCCAATCGTTCGTCGCAATGTACGTACGCGTCGACGCCCACTCCTGCGGAATGTCAAGCCACACGCTCGTCAAATCCAAATCCTCATACGTATACCCTTCCGGCAACGTACGCTTATCATAGCGCAACACAAAGTGATTCCCCTTGCCCGCATCCTCATAGTTCGCAATGTACGGCAATTTCGTGTTGCTCCCATACTTCGGATAGCACGAAAAGTCCGCCATCTTCCCATTCACCACAAGCGTATACAGCATCTGCTTCTCCGCGGCAAACGGAAAATCTGCCACCAAAAACCGCTTGTCCTTCGGATCCACTTTCCAACCCGTCACCACCTTCGCGCCCGAAAGAACAACCTTCCCCGCATTCTTCGCACGAATCGTCAAGTCCGAATCCTCGGGCAACAACTGCACCACATTCGTAAAGGAATAAAACCCGTCGTCAATAATAATCTCCTTCGGCTCATCCTTCATCTGCTGCCGCGAAAGCTCCACCGCCCTCGCCACACTCGCCACGGGCTTCCCCTGCGAACCATCATTCGCATCGTTCCCCGTCTCGCTCACATACCACGTCGCCGCAAACACCGCGGCAAAAATTGCACTCGTCATCATCTTACTTCTCTCCTTTGAATGTATACTTACCAGTCACCCAATAATCCACCACATCACGATCCGAAATATGATCCTCCGCCTTCCCATCTCGCTTCGCCATCGCTTCACGCAACGATTCAATCACAGACTTCACTTCTTTCGGCCCACGCCCTCCCACTCCAGGAATCGACGCTTCAAGCCCATTCCAACTGGTCTTCGCTTGCACAACCCCCAAATCCACAACCATCTGGTCCGCCCCAACAAAACTCGCGCGATACTTCAGCGTCCCAACTTGAATCCCCAACCGATCCAGCGTCTGCTTGTTCCCAAGCGCCCCCGCAAGCACCCCCGCATTCAATGTCCCACGCGACGTATTGCGCATCTCCACATCCAATTGCTCCTCATACTTCTCCGCCACCGGATACAACACCGCAACCTTCAACGCCTTCGCATCCGACCCAACTTTCAATTCCTTATCCGTCCGCACCGCAATCATCGGAAAACCACTCTTCAACGCCGCAAAATCTGCCGCGCTCAATGCCGCCCCAGCAAAACCAAATACAAAAATCTCACCCTTCACATACTTCCCATTCTCGAATTCCGCCGCGATAAACCGAACCCGCGAATCATCCGAATACGGCAACACAATCGACCACGCCGACTTCCCTGCCGCCTTATCAAAACGCGCCTCACTATCTGCCGCGCCCTGGTCAAACAAGGTGGACTTCATAAACGCCCCACCATGCTCTTTTTCAAACTTGGCGCGCGCTTCTTTCACGCTCGCCGCACCACTTGCAAAGAGTGTCACCGCCGCGACCGCACTCGCAATCGCCGCCTTGAAACCCTTCGCGCTCAACTTGAGTCTCTTCATGATTTCTTCTATTTCCTTTTATTTACTAGTCTCTGCGCTCCATGCCGCCAATCGACACTTCGCCACAAACTCATATTATATCATATTTCAGCGCGTCCGTGTTGAACTATTTTCAAAAACTTTTCAATCTATTCAGCCTGCGTTTCGAAACGCCATATCCGTCTGATATGTCCCCGTCTCGACCACCGCCGCACACTTCAACCCCAGGTCTCCCTCTCTCGAAACGTAGGTCTATTTTTTACTCTCACACGCACAAAATCTAGTTGATCGCAGCTTGGCGAAACTCGACGCGGCGCAAAAAACGAATCTGCAAGTAGGTGAAGCCAATCAAGGCGATACCAAGGAACCAGGCCATCGTCGTCGCGGTTGAAAAGCGCAGGTTGTTATAGGCCTCTTTCCAGATTTGGAGGGAGAGGACTTGCGTCGCATCGCCCGGGCCGCCAAAGGTGAGGAGGAAGATACTGCCCATACCTTGGAAGGCGGCGATGAAGGCTCCGACAAAGTTGATGACCATAAGTGGTGCGAGCTGTGGGAATGTGATATGGCGGAAGCGTGAGAAGATGCCGGCGCCATCGATCGCGGCGGCTTCATAGTAGTCTTGTGGCAAAGAACCAAGTGCGGCGATGTAGATGAGTGAGCTGATGCCTGCGCCGGCCCAGACGCCCGGCAGGATGCAACACACCATGGCCCAGGCGGGGTCGAGAAGCCACGAGTGCCGCGCGATGCCAAAGGTCGCGAGGATTTGATTGAGGATGCCGTTCTCGGTTGGGTCAAACATGAGCTTCCAAAGAAGCGTCACGACAAGCGCGCTTGTGAGATGTGGAAGGAAGTAGAGGAAGCGGAAGAAGACTTTGCCGCGCGGGATTTCACACAGGAGGACCGCCAAGATAATGGGCGTGATGAAACCGAGGAGAAGCGTGATGGCGACATATTCGAGCGTGCGGAGTCCCGCCATCCAAAAGCCCGCATCGGTCGCGACACGGATGAAATTATCGAGTCCGACCCAAGTTGCTTGGCCGACGATGTGGTAATTTTGGAAGGCCATAATTGCGCCGCGGAAGAGCGGGTAATAGCTCCAGACGAGGATAGACAGGACGGCGGGCGCGAGGAAGAGGATGGGCGCGAGGCGATGTTTGGATTGCGACGAGACCGGCTTGGAGGAAGTGCCGCGGTCTTTTTTGTGGGCGCGGCGAATGAGGTAAGCGCAGATGAGGAGGCAGACGAGGAGCGTGCCGAGGATGATGCGGGCGTAGGGGCGGGCGCGTTCGATGCGGGAGGTATCGCTATCAAACATGAGGCCGCGATTGGCGTCGTGCGTGATGGCGGCGAGGGCGGATTTGTAGTCGAACGTTTTGCCTGCGTCGGAAAGGAGGATGCCGAGGAAGCGGCGTTGCATCAGGTCGCTCGCAGCCTGCCAGAAGCCGACCCACGGTTCGGTGACGGCGCGAATCCGACCCGCATCAAGATCCGCATACATCTGCCGAATGCCCGAGGGAAGCGCGGCAAGTTCGGCCGTGTAGCCCAAGCGTTCGAGGTCGGCGGGACGGCACCACATGGCGCGGCCTTCGGCGACGTTACGATGGGTTTCTTCGTCCGCAAGCGAGGGATCTGAAAGAGTTGAAAGACATTTGAAAATCAGGTCGCGGTCATGCTTGGGGCGGCGCCCCGCGCTCTCGCTCATCGCATAGAAATGGCGGTGGGCTTGGAGGACGCGTGTGCCATGTTCGTCGGCGGCAGGGAATGGCATGAGGCCAATCAAATCGGATGGAAAGGCGAGGGTTTCGGTGAGGCGGCGCACGAGGTCTTCGCCGCCAAAGACCGCGACAATTTCGCCTGAAGTAAAGAGGCGCCCGACATCATCCGCGACAGAAAGTGTGGGCAAGCCGCGCACGACGTCGAGGCGAATCAAGGACTGGAGAAAATCTGCCGCGCGAAGAGCCGCGGGTGAATCAAAGCAGGCTTCGTATTCGCCCGTTGCTTTCGATTGTTGAATGACGTCGCCGCCCGCAGATTGGACCCACGGGAGAAAGCCCCACGGGCGATTTTCAATGGCGAATGCGCGGCGGCCTGGGCGCGTCACGGCTTGGCACCACGCGCGGAATTCGGTCCAGGTCCGCGGCGGTTTTTCTGGATCAAGCCCTGCTTCGCGCACGAGGTCCTTGCGATAGACGATGCCGTAGTAGGCGGTGGCAGGCGTTGGGAGGGCCCAGACATGGCCATCATTTATGCGCACCATGTCCCATAAATTGGAAGTTGTCTTCGGCGGTTCAATCCATTCATCAAGCGGATAGATAAAGCCTTGTGAAACATCATGCCGCAAAACGTGGAACCACACCTTGTAAATGTCAGGCGCCGTGCCACCGGCGAGGGCCAGCATCAACGCCGCGCGCCCACCCGCACCCGGCAAAACAAGTCCACCCCACTTGACAGGTTCGAGCTCGGGCTCGGTTTTCGTCAGGTTCAAAATCCGCCGCGTCGACGGCTCTTCCGGGTGATCCGGGTCGTATGAAAAAAGGAAGCTGACCTCCGTTTTCGCGAAGGCCAGCAGGGGAATGAATGCGAGGAATGCCGCAAAAGCCCTCATCATCTTCTTCATCTCATCTCATCAATCAAACACATCCGTCACAAGGCCCATTGCGACCTTGTGCGCAACAGCTGGATTGGTCAAGGCTTGCAACACAACAAGCGCAAACAACATGGCCGACCCAGGGGCTTGCCCCGTAATCACATCTTCATCGGCGACCACCGGGACATTTGCAGAACGGCGATCAAGGCCCATCACGCAGGTTGGATAGCACGTCACGTGCAACCCTTCATCAACAACGCCTGCATCGGTGAGCACTGTTGGCGCGGCACAAATTGCGCAGAGGAGACCCCCTTCTTCTTTCTGTGCCTTCAGCCGAGCAATCACCGCGGCAGAATTGCGCAAGTTCTCCGTGCCTTCTCCACCGCCCGGCAACAGGATTGCTTCATACGATTCGTCCGACACCTCGGAGAACAGCGCATCTGCTTTCATTTGAATTCCGTGAGCACTCAAGACCTCGCAACGGTCCGTAATCGAAGCCGTCACGACTTCTACCCCACCGCGGCGCAAGACGTCAATCACGGTCACAGCCTCAATATCCTCAAAGCCGTCTGCTAATGGAATCAATACGCGCGCCATAGAATAGAACCTTTCTTCCTTTGTCTTAGTTCTCCGAAACGACGTTACGCGCTTCGTTGCACTTCAACTTGCGGCCAAGAATTTCCTTGTCGTTCAGGGCCTTGATTGCCGCTTCAGCTTCCGCACGATCAGGCATGTGGACGAAGCCGTAGCCCTTGGAACGGTTGTTGTAGTGGTTCGTGATAATCCGCGCCGAATTGACTTTCCCATACGCGGCAAATTCTTTGCCGAGCTGGTCCTCAGTCAAGTCATAGCTCAAGTTGCCGACGTAGATCTCAATGCTACCATCAGCTGGCGCCGGATGCGTCTTCTCAAAGCGCCGTTCAAACGTCGGACGACGCATTGAGCCCGCTGCACCCTTGCCACACGAGCATTCCTTCTTCGACGATCCCTTGCTGCCACACCCGTGGCAAAGCCTGCAAAGGATACAGGTCACTATGAGTCCCAAGATGAACGCACACACCGCAATCGCGATGGCCGCGCACCTTGTCTCGCCATTCTCAAACAGGGCGAGAATCTGCTTCATGCATGCTTGTACTTGTTGCATTCTACTTTCTTACTTTCTCTTTTCTTGTTACTACTTCTTATCTCTCTCGATTCGAGTCTCTCTCTCTCATGAGTTTCGATAATCTCCGAGCGACTTCATCCGGCTCGGATGGCGGAGTTTGCGCAACGCCTTCGCCTCAATCTGACGAATACGTTCACGCGTGACATTGAACAGCCGCCCGACCTCCTCCAAAGTACGCGAGTACCCGTCGGTCAAGCCAAAGCGGAAGTCCACCACTTGCCGTTCACGGTCAGTGAGCGTGCCGAGAATCTCCCTCAAGCGTTCTTTCAGGAGATGCCCTTCCGTCACCTCAAACGGATTCTCACTCGAGAGATCCGGAATGAAGTCGCCGTAATGGGCGTCGTCATTGTCACCAACTTTGGACTGCAATGAAATAGGCTGCTGGGACATCCGCCGCACTTGCCGAATCTGATCGACCGGCATATCCATCTCGGCGCCGAGCTCCGCTTCCGTCGGCTCGCGCCCCAGCTTCTGAATCATCTTTTTCTGCGTGCGCACAAGCCGATTAATCGTCTCAATCATGTGCACTGGAATTCGAATCGTACGCGCCTGATCCGCAATCGCACGCGTCGCCGCCTGCCGAATCCACCACGTCGCATACGTCGAAAACTTGTACCCACGCTTCCACTCAAACTTCTCCACCGCCTTCATCAACCCCGTGTTCCCTTCCTGAATCAAATCCAAGAACGACAACCCGCGGTTCATGTACTTCTTCACGATGGAAATCACCAAGCGCAAATTCGCCTCCACCATCTTCGTGCGCGCAATCTGCCCTTCCTTCAACACGTGCCTCAGCTCATTGAACGTATCCATGAACTCCTGCGGCGGCATCCCAAACTGACTCTCCAGCTTCGACATCTTCTCCTGCAAAAGCTTAATGTCTCGATCACGCTTCTTCGACGCCTTCAACGTCTGCAACTGCGCAAACTTCGCCACGTACTGACGATACGGCAAGTAGATCTGTTCATCCGCCTCAATGCACAACGTCTCCAAAACCTTGTGCTTGAAACTCATATTGTCAAAGCATCCCTTCAACGCTTCCCGTACCGCAAACAACTTCTTTTCTGCCGCGCTCACAGACTTCGGAGACGGATTCTTCTTCGAGATGACGTCCATGTAATTCTTCGTCGTCTCCTCCATCTTCTTCTGCAATACGCGTAAGTCACGCCGAAATCCAGGAATCCGCGACATATAATCTTCGCGATTGTCCTCAAACCGATCCGTCACAATTCGGTCAAAACGCTCGCTCTGCCCTTCCAACTTGTTCAGCTGATCCTGATATTTCGCCGGCGCAAACAAAAACCGATTGAACATATCGCGCGTCTTCGTCTCACTCACCTCAATCGTCCGACACAAACTCACTTCTTCATCACGCGACAACAATTCGACCTGACCCATCTGATGCAAGTACATGCGAATCGGATCCTCAATCATTTCAGCTATCCGCTGCTTCGGATCTGTAATCTTCGCATTCTTCGCCTCGATGTATTTCTTCACCTCATCCTCTCGAATGATGTGCACACCAAGCGCGTCCAGAATCTTCAAATATCTCTCAGACTGAATCGCATCCACCAAGTTCTGCGGCAAAATCTGGTTCAACTCTTCATACGTAATGAAC
>CAVIVB010000022.1:0-11347 GCA_963645785.1 bacterium | reverse complement strand
ATGCGGCAACGAAAATTCGCACCCGATTCGCGATGCCTTGAAATTGACCTTGCGAATATCCCCAACCTCAATCCACGGCGCCGCGCGATGCACCATCGGCACATAACGAAAGTCCGTATAAAACTTGACCGCGGCACTTTTCCCACGCCCCGAAAGCTTGATCAACAAGACCGCGTTATCACACACGATCCCCGTCACAGAACGCACATTGGCGACATCTGAAAGTACAACGGCCTCAAGTTTTGCCGCGCGTGCTTTCGCAATCAATTTATCCAGTCGGAATTGATAGGCATTCTTCATTTTTGGGCCTTCTTTTGATTACTCTTTTTTACTTTCTTCCGCGGCACTTTTCCCGCGCTCGAATCAACCGTCAAATTCTGAACCCGCGCCTCTTCATCACGATTGAGAACCTCCACCAAATACGGCGCATGCCCACCGCGGCAGAAAAGTCCATGCACCGCATTCGCCCCATCCGTCGCAATCACATCGTGAATCAACTTGATCATCGACTTCGTAATACGCAACCCCGGAATAAACACTGGAATCCCGGGCGGATACGGCACCAAAAATTGCGAAGCAATGCGCCCTTCCGACTGATCAATCGGCACAAGCTCGCCATCACAAAGTGCCGCGTCATGTGGCAACACAACCGCCTGCCCCGACACCGCCTCCATCACATTCGTATGCGACGAAACACTCGGCGCGCCAATCAAATTCTTATATTGACGGCACACGCGGAAGAGATATTCAAAATGTTCCTCCACCGTCCCCGCCGTGACCAAAAACAAAATCGTCGTCGCGCTCGCCTTCTCCCATTGAATGTGCGCCTTCAAAAGCATCTTGCGAAATTTCGCACACGCCTTGGCCGAACGTAGCATAAGGATAATCTTGAGCGGATCCTTCATATATCCTTGCGCACGCCAATCCGTCCCCTTACCCGCAATCTCTTCAAGCCCCGCAAAGCATTGGTTCTCCGGCTTGCCACACATGTCCGCCACACGCTTACGAAATGCCGCGACCCACCGAATGCGCTCATCCAAAATCTTCAATCCTTCCAAACGCATCTGCACGCCCGCAACATCCAGCGCCGACAAAAATGGATAGTGCGGCGACGTCGAATGCCAATACCTCAAGAACTCATGCAAGTCGTGCGAAAACTTTTCATAGCTCCCGTGCCCATGCAACGAAAACCGCCGCCGCAGCCAACGAAATGCCGGCGTCGTATCATCTTCCAACAACTGCTTGAAACGCGTCGAAACATGAATCATCGACGCCTGCGAAAATGCCGCGAGCGTCTTGTGCGTCGACTGCACCGCAAAGTGCGCTCCACACGTCTCATTCACCGCATTGTACCGCACCGTGTCCCCACCGCCGCGCCCAAACGTATAGTACGGATGAAAATTCAAATACGCCGCCCACGCTTCATCCGCATAAAATAAAACCCCCGCCTTCTCACATTGCCGCGCAATTTCCCACACCGGATAAAGCACCCCTTCATACGTGCACGTCGTCAAAATCAAAAGCCGCGGCCGCTCCGCTTCACTGGCCACCGGCGCAACGAGCGCCTTCCGAATGTCCTCCAACGCCACCGGCCCCCACACACCCAAACTCGCATTCCAATGCGCTGGCAAATACCGCGGCACTGCCCCCGACGTCACCACCGCATGATGCACGCTCTTGTGGCAATTACGATCAATCAGCACCACCTCGCCCGGCCTCAACAAAGTCATCAACATCGCCTTGTTCGAAGTCGACGTCCCATTCGTCACATAGCAACTTTGCGCCGAACAAAAAATTTCGCTCGTCAACTTCTGCGCTTCAGAAAGCGGCGTGCGCGCTTCAGGCGATGAAAGGTCCCCCAATGGCTCCACCGAAACGGAAAGGTCCGTGCGGAAAATCGTCGAACCAAACGCCGCGTGAAACCCCGAAAGAAACGGCGACGACGCATACGCGCGCCCACCATTATGGCCCGGCGTGTGCCAATTCGTCCCCGCCTTCACACTCACATATTGCCTCAACGCCGTCGCAAAACGCGGCATCCAAAAGCTCTTGAACAAATGCACAATGCGGTCATGACATTTCGTCGGCCGCTCAAAAACTGCCGCGTCTTTCTTCACCCACCGCCGCGCCGGCAACACCACATCCACATGCCCGGACCGCGTCAACACAACCTTCGGAATCGCCGGAAAGAACAACTTCAACCAATCCCGCAAATCCTTCCCGTCAATGCACTGCCCAATGAAATCATCATCAATCAAAAAAAGGCAACACCCACGCCCCGACTCCGTCAACACCCCACGCGGCCCACCACTCGTAAACAACGCCTTCGCGAGCCCATCCGGCGTGTTCACCGTCGTCAAATGCAAAGGCGGATAATCCTGCGCCCCATGCATATCAAACGTCTCGCGGCAAAACTCGCGAAACGCATCCGTCAGCCCATATTCAATCACGCTCAAGCGCTTCGAATCCGCCGCGCTCGGCTTATGCAAATAGACAACTGTCAATGCACGATACATTCGTTTCTTTGTCCTTATCGAAATCCAAGAATCTTATGAAGCTGCACCGAAAGCGACCACCCCTCCAGCTTCCCCAACACCGCCTTCGCCATCGCAAAATCAATCTCCCCATCCCTCTCGCACGGCGAAACATAATAATCCACCGCGGCAATTTTCTCCCGCATCCGCTTACAAAAATCCACCACTCCTTCGCTCGACGCCACAACCCGCACCTCATCCGCATGCGTCAACCGCACCCTCTCCTCAAATTCCGCCTTGGGCGAGCACGCCACATAATCCACAAACTCAAGCCACCCCACCTCATTCGTCCCATTCGTCTCCACCCCAATCCAATATCCCTTCGCCTTCAACGCCGCCACAAGCTCCGGCATCTCCTTCACCAAGGTCGGCTCGCCCCCCGTCAAAATGACACTCTTCGCCTTCTTCCCCTCAATCTCCTTTACCAACTCCTCTAGCCCCAACGAAAACTGCCGCGCCCAATTCGTATCGCACCACGCGCACGCCAAATTGCACCCCGCAAACCGCACAAACACGCACGGCCGCCCCACATTGCGCCCCTCGCCTTGCAACGATTCAAATATCTCCACAAGCTCGTACATTTTACCTAACTCACACGCGCATCAATCACCGCACGCAAAATACTCACACCATAAATCGCGGCCGTCTCCGCCCTCAAAATCGTCTCCCCAAAACTCACCGGCACCGCAATCGCCAAAAGTGCCGCGAGCTCCTCCGGCGTGAAATCCCCTTCCGGCCCAACAAACATCGCAAGCGGCTTCCCGCCTCCCAAATCTGCCGCGCCCACCGCCCTCAAAATCGTCTGCGGCATCGGCTTCGTCAACGCCCCAACAAAACACCTCGTCCCCTTCACAATCTCAAGCGCCCCACGAAAATCCACCGCCTCATCAATCTCCGGCAACCACTTCGCATCACTCTGCCGCGCCGCCTCCTCCGCAATCCGCATCCACCGCTCCCGCTTCCCCGCGCGCTCCTCCGCCCCAATCCTCACAATCGTCCGCTCCGAAATAACCGGCACAATCCGCGTCACACCCAATTCCGTCGCCTTCTCAATCGTCCAATCCCACCTCGACCCCTTCGTCACACACGCAAATAAAATAAGCCCTTCCCGCTTCGCACTCTCCACAACTGCCGCGGCCGCCACAAGCCCCTTCTTCCCCGCGTCATATCGATACACCCGGCTCCGCCCCGCCCCATCAAAGAGCTCCACTTCCTCCCCATCCTTCGGCCTCAATACACGCAAATGCCGCGCCGCACCCTCACTCAATGAAGGCTCCTCACTCCCCAAAACCGCCGCGTCTGCCAATAACCGATGCATCGCCTACAGCCGCTTCAAACCTTCTCGTATCGAACGCTCTCGCGCCTCAATCGATTCACACAAACGAAATTGCACCCGCGCCCGATTCAAATTATGCTCCGGCTGCTTCGTCTTGAAATACTTGTTCCCATTCAAATAATCTTGGAAAAACCTCAACCCCAACTCAAACGGCAACAACCGAATCGCATCATACATATACGCACGGTCCGCATCCGTCAAAAACGCTCCCGCCTCACGCATGTACCCCTTGCAAAACGCCGTCGCCAAATCCTCATCAAACACAACCTTCGACAAGTTCGTCTCTTCCTCGCCCGCACTATTGCAAATCGACCGCAGCGCATCACCAAAGTCCATATGTATCAGCCCCGGCGACACCGTGTCCAAATCAATCATCGCCGTCCCCTTCCCCGTCACATCATCAATCATGATGTTGTTCACCTTCGGGTCCCCATGAAACATCCGCTTCCGCAATTCCCCACGCGCCTCCGCACCCTCTAGCGCCATCGCCAAATCCCGCCGGTCCTCAACAAACCTCGCCAACCTCTTCGCTTCCATCGACGCCCCCAAAAGCGCCTTCGCCGACGCCTTCTCCAACGTCTCATCATACGCCTTCAAATACCCACTCGTAATGTGAAACCCCGGCAACGGATCCCGAATCGTCGACGGCGCCAAATCAGATACCAAATAATGAAAATGCCCAAGCGCCGCCCCACACTCCAACGCATGCTCCGGACCCTGCGCCACATCAAACGCATGCGCCGACATAATCCGCGTAATCACCCGCCACACTTCGCCCGCCTCATCCACCGTATAATCCTCGCCCTCCTTCGTCTTGATAATCCGCGGCATTTGCCACACCCGATCATCCTTCCCAGCCGCCGCATCCGCCTCCAACTTCTCATGGCAATGCTTCGTGATCTCATGCATGTTCGCCATAATCACTTCTGGCTCCGGAAATACATTCCGATTCACTTTCTGCAAAATAACCTGCGTCTCCGTAAACGTGTTCCGATAAATCGCAAGGTACGTATCATTAATGTTTCCACTCCCAAACGGCTGCAACGCCACCAGCCGCCCCTTCACATTGAACTTATTAATCAAAATCCCAAGATCCATCTTAACCTCCTTCTTTTCTTTTATTTACCTCCAATTCCGCCGCGGCCCATGCCGACCATGCACAAACTCAACCGGCACAAAGTCAATCCGCCGCTGCCGAAAATCAACTTGCGTCACACACACTCGTATCTTGTCCCCAACACGCCACGTCTTCCCACCCGGCACCGACAACGTATGATCGCTCTCATTATACTTCACAAACCGATGCGACAACGTGCTCACATGCACAAGCCCAGAAATCGCCATCTCCTCAATCTCCACAAAACATCCAAACGGCATGCACTTCGATATCACCGCGTCATATTCCTTCCGCGGCCCAACCGCCTTCAACTCCGCCTCCATCAAACGGAACTTCTTAATCTCCACAAGCCCGCGCTCCGCCTCCGCCGCAACCTCTTCCATCTGGCTCGTATGCTCCGCCCATGCCGCCAACTTCTTCGGCATCACGCGGCACTCTTTCTTCTCCAAATACGCCGCCAACTGCCGATGCAACGTCAAATCCGGATACCTCCGAATCGGCGACGTGAAATGCGCATAATACTTCTTCGCCAACCCAAAATGACCCATCGTCACAGAATCATACACCGCCCTCTTCATCGACCGCAACACCATCACCGCAATCGTCGGATACAACGGATGCTTCTTAATCGACTTCAAAAACTTCGCAAACACATTCGGCTTCTCAATATCCCCAACCTTCACCCCAAGCCCACGCAAATCCGCTCGCAACATCAATATCTTCTCAGGATCCGGCGCCTCATGCAACCGCGCCAAAATCTTAATCCCCTTCGTCCACAACTCCTTCGCCACCGCCTCATTCGCCGCCACCATGCACTCTTCAATCATTTGGTGCGACTCATCATACGGCCGCGTCACAATCCCCGTCATCTCCCCCTGCTCATCCAACACAACCTCCGCCTCCGGCACCTCCAAATCCAGCGCCCCCGCGGCAAATCTCTTCTTCCTCAATTGTTGCGCCAGCCCATTAATCTCGCGTACCACCTTCAACGCCGCCTTCCCTCCACGAAACTCCTTCTCGCTCACCTTCCCGTCCAACCCAGCCATCACCTGCTCATACGTATACCTCACCTTCGAACGTATCACCGACTTCATAAACGTCCGCTTCACCATCTCCCCAGCCCCATCAAACGTCATGAACACAGAAAATGCCAACCGATCCTCTCCCGGCACCAGCGAACACACCCCATTGCACAATTCCTCCGGCAACATCGGCACAACCTTGTCCGCCAAATAGACACTCGTCGACCGCTTATACGCCTCCTTGTCGAGCGCACTCCCCGGCAACACAAAATGCGACACATCCGCAATATGCACCCCCAACACCCGATTCCCATCCTTGTCCTTTTCCAAGCTCAACGCATCATCATAATCCCGCGCCGTCTCAGGATCACACGTGAAAATAAACTTCTTCCGCAAATCCCTCCGCTTCCCCGGATGCGCCAATCGCTCACTCACATGACGCGCCTCTTCCAATACTTCCGACGGAAAATTCCGCGGCAATTTATAAAACTTCATCACCGCCGCAGTGTCCTCACGCGGCGTCCGCCCAGGCGGCGGAAACAACACTTGTCCAGACTCGTTCTTCATTCACCTCATATTATACCATATTTCCGCGCCAAAATCTAGCCCTAATCTATCCCCTCGTCACTTTCCCTCTCCCGAAACGAGAAACGCCCCACCTTCCCCAAGCACCTGAAACGCGTGCGCCATATTTGCCCCAAGCAAAATAATCTCCCAACTCATGTACATCCACGCCAGCACAATCGGCAAAAACGCAAACGATCCATACAACGCCGATGACTTCGCAATCCCAACCTGCGCCACCGCACACAACTTCATCCAGCACCCAAACAACACCGCCGTAATCAATCCGCCGCGCCACGCCGCACGAAACACCACCTTGCAATTCGGCATCAACTGAAAAACAAACGCAAATGCCAAAGATGCAAATAAAAGCGAAAATCCCGTCCGAAAAATCCATGAATCCAAAAACCAAATAAGCCCATCCGACACCCACTTCGTCAGCCACGTCGCACCCATCGTCGAAACAATCACATTCTTCACCACCCTCAAAATCGGTAGCGACGCCGCAATCGCCCCCAATACCGGTAGCACAATCGACACAAATAAATACAAATACGCCCTCTTCCAAATCGGCCGCGGCTTCTCAACCCCCCAAATATGATTGAAACTCACCTCCACCATCCCCAGCGATGAAATCACCGTCCACATCAAAAAACCAAAACCAATCCACCCCAGCGTCCCAATATCAAATTGCTCCACCCGATCAAACAGCGAATTCGAAATCTGCCGCGCCTGTTGCCCAAACTCAAGTGCCGCGATCCGCTTCTTCTCCCGTGCCTCATCATTCGACGCCGCCAAAAGCGCAATGTCGTCATCTTGCCCATGCTCAATATTCGCAATCATCGTGTCAATACGCTCGTTAATCTCATTTCGCGCATATTCATCCACATTGCATGTCTTGGCAAAAAACAACAACAAACACAAAATCGGCATCAACGCGAGCATCGCGAAATACGTCAACCCCGCCGCATGCATCGAACAATTATTCTTCAAAAACCCGCCAATAACGAGCTTCCCCCACCCCACAAATTTTGCCGCGCTTTTCTTCATAAGAGTTGCCCCGTTAGAATTCCCAGTATCACCCCCACCACATACACCGTCACCAAAATCGCAAAATTCTCCTTCATATTCCGATTCGTCCGAAATAAAACGAGTAGCCCCAAACCCGACCCCGTAAAGGAACTCGCCATCAACGCCCCCGGACTCATCGCGCCCGCCAAATACAACTTCGCACCCGCCACCGACACCGCACAATTCGGTATCAACCCCAGCGCCCCCGCGGCACATTCCCCCAAAATCGGCGTGTTCAACTTCAAACTATTCAAACACCCCTCGCCAAAAAAATGCATACACAATTCCAACGCCCCCGACACAATCACAATGAAAAAGAAAATCTCCGCCGTATGAATCAAGGCCGGAACAAAAATGCCGCGCCTCTCACTGCACCCACAATGACTATGCGCACACAATTCCCCAACCGAAACCTCCCGCCGAAAATGCCGAAACGCAAGCAACACCCCATTCGCCGTAAACCCAACCGCAATCGCACACACAACCTTCAAACCCACAACCTTCAATAAAAACGAAATCGGGACTCGCTCCGAAATCAACACCGGCAACAATTCATCCGACGTCGACAAAAATACGGCAAGGAGCGTCCCCACCGTTATCACGCCACCCGCATAAAACGACGACGCCGCGGCAGAAACCCCACACTGTGGGACCGCGCCGGCTAGGGCACCAGCAAACGGTCCTACAGAACGAGCGCGTCCGAGAAACCTCTCGAACGCTCCGCCTGCTTTCGCTTCCAAAGCTTCCAGGACGAGATACGTCACAAAAAGAAATGGAAGCAGAAGCAGTGTCTCTTGGACGAATTCAATCACGCCGGATTAATCGCCTCATTCGGGCACTGTGCCGCGCACGCACCGCAGTCCACGCACTTATCCGGATCAATCACGTAAGGCGTACCTTCCGTAATCGCTTCCGCAGGGCACGCATCCTTGCAGCAGCCGCAACCAACGCACTTGTCAGCTTCAATCTTATGAGCCATTTTTAGTTTCTCCTATTGTTGTTGTTGAAAGATGTCGTATATTATACCATATTCTCGCACGCGTTGCAAGCCCCCGCCGCATACTTTTTTCATTTCTCTCCCCGTCCCCCTTCGCGCCGAGAGCTCAGCTCAGCCACCCCATCCCTCACGCCTTCTCAAGCCCCAGCCGCTGATACGCCTTCGCCGTCGCCACGCGCCCCTTCGGCGTACGCTCCAAATACCCTTCCATAATCAAAAACGGCTCATACGCCTCTTCAATCGTGTCTGGCTCTTCCCCAACCGAAACCGCGATCGTCGAAAGCCCAACAGGCCCGCCACCAAACTTCACACAAATCGCCTCCAACACCTTCCGGTCCATCTCATCGAGCCCATGCGGGTCAATCTCCAACAAACTCAACGCGTCCCTCGCCACTTCGCCCGTAATAAAATTCCCTGCCTTCACCTGCGCATAATCACGCACCCGCCGCAACAAATTGTTCGCAATTCGCGGCGTCCCACGCGACCTCCGCGCAATCTCCGCCGCGCCCGCCGCATCCACATCCACACCCAACTTCGCCGCGCTCCGCGTCACAATCTCCGCAAGCTCCTCCGGCGAATAATAATTCAGCCGATTCACAAGCCCAAACCGCGCCCGCAATGGCGCCGCAATCAAACCTATCCGCGTCGTCGCCCCCACCAACGTAAACCGCGGCAGTTCCAACCTCACCGACCGCGCATTCGGCCCTTGGTCGATCATGATGTCAATCGCATAATCTTCCATCGCCGAATACAAATACTCCTCCACCGTCTTCGCCATCCGATGAATCTCGTCAATAAATACAATGTCCCCAGGCTCAAGCGACGTCAATAATCCCGCCAAATCCCCCGGCTTCGTAATGACAGGCCCAGACGTCGTCTTCACCCGCACCCCCATCGCCTCACCCAATATGTACGACAACGTCGTCTTCCCCAATCCAGGCGGGCCCGAGAACAACACGTGGTCCAAAGATTCGCCGCGGTCCTTCGCCGCTTGCACCGCCAACATCAAACGGTCACGAATCTTCGCTTGCCCAACAAATCCGCTAAAATCCGATGGACGCAACTTGTTATCGAACGCCGTATTCGCCCGATTCAATTCCGCGCTTGTTCTCTCGCCCGGCATAGAGTGCTAACTCTTCTTACTTCTTCGCCTTACGTTCAGACTTGGCGCCCATTTGCTTATTCGGCAAAAACAAAATCTCGTCCATTTCTTCAGGCGTGAAATGCACATTCTGAAGTTCCACAGGTGCGCGATAAGATGCAAATGCACTCGGCACCGGCCTCTCATTCGGAATCACCAAAACCTCATCGCCTTCAGAAGACTTTTCAATCTTCCCACCTTCAGCAATAACCACTTCCTTCGCCAACTTTTCACTGACCGCAACAAGCCCAGGGAAGTTATAATCCGTAAAGTCAAACTTGCGCTCACAATCAAGCTTTTCCTTGAAGCGCGCCGGCAACTTTTCATACCCAACCGTCGCAAACACCACCCCCGCCGCAGATGACGGATTGCAGTCCGAATCAAATCCGCCGCGGCACGCAATCTCAATCGTCTTGTCAAGGTCGCCATGACCCCACAAAACACCCAACAACACCTGCGCACCATTCAACGTCGCTTCAATCACATCCGGCTGGAAAGGACACGGCCCTTCATGACCATACGTATCGTCAATCTTCTTCCAAGCCTTTTCCCAGTCGTTCGGATCCTCCCGATACCACGCCAGCATATCGCGCACCATCTGCGCATAGCGACACGTCGAAGGTATCGCCGCAAGCGCCGCCTCCACAACCTTCACCAAATTCGTCTCAAAATACGCCTCACAATAAAGCGCACCAATGAATTGCCCCGCATAAAGCCCGTCCGCATAATTCATGATCCCACCAAACTTTTCGCCAAGCCGAATCGCAGCCTGCGGCAAACCCGGCGCAATCACGCCCGAATAGTCCGCCTCAATCTGATAGTCAATGTCATTCGCACACTTGTTCAAACGCGGATTCCCACTGTCCGGCGGCGCAATCCCCTCCCGCAACAAACGCCGACCTTCCGAGTTCGCATGCCACAAAAAGTATTCCGAGTTCGCAAAATCAATCGCCGCGCGACGCTGCGAAACCCCATACCCATACTTCTCCATCGTCCGCAAAAACGTCATCTCGACATAAATATCATCTTGCCAAAAAGCATGATTAATCATGTCACTCGTCCACGGCTTCCATTCCGCGGCAGGTATAATCTTATGATTATACTTGAACTCCGTCGGACCACCCCACGAAACACCCGCAATCTGACCAATCCACGCCGCCTTCATCTTGTCGCGATACACGCTCATCGGTAAACGCCGCACATCCTCGTCGCCCTTCGGAGCAAACGAACACCCACCCGCAAGAAGCATTCCCGCGGCAAAAACATTAATCAGCATCTTCTGCATTTCTTTTGTTCCTTTTCTAATTAAGTCTATTCGTAAATCAAAACGCCCTACATTATACCATATTTCAGACCAAACTTCAACCCCCCATTCCAAAAAACGCATCCAAAACGATTCGTTTCGCCTTATTTCCTCTTCCCACCAGCTATCCCGCGCCCTATCTCGGCCGCTCGCGCCACCAAAAAATCCGCCGCGCCCTGGTTATTGCCTTTTGCCCGTGTCACTTTTCGCGGTGTGTTCATCTTGCTTTTCTTTGCGGTTTCCCGCCTTTCGCGTCAAAGCC
>CAVIVB010000021.1:7811-11403 GCA_963645785.1 bacterium | reverse complement strand
TAAAGGCATTTCGGAGAGAACCAGCTATTACCCAGCTTGATAAGTCTTTCGCTCCTATCCTCAGCTCCTCGAAGACCTTTTCAACGGTCACTCGTTCGCACCTCCACCCCCTGTTACGAGGGCTTCACGCTGTCCAAGGATAGCTCGCATGGGCTTCGGGTCCACCGCGGCCGACTCGGTCGCTCTATTCGAACTCGCTTTCGCTTCGGCTCCCCTTTCGGTTAGCCTCGCCGGACGCGGTGACTCGCGGACTCATTATGCAAAAGGCAAACGGTCGCGTCACGAATGACGCTCCCATAGCTTGTGGACGCACGATTTCAGGTCTGTTTCACTCCGCTTACAGCGGTTCTTTTCGCCTTTCCCTCGCGGTACTTGTTCACTATCGGTCATCAATGAGTATTTAGCCTTAGAGAGTGGTCTCCCTAGATTCAGACGGCGTTTCACGTGCACCGTCCTACTTGGGATACTAGTAGGTCTATTCCAGTTTTCGGCTAGAGGGCTATCACCCGCTATGGCCGGACGTTCCAGTCCGTTCGCCTAACCTTCATAATACCACGACCTAGTCCCGCAACCCCAAAGAGCAAGCTCCTTGGTTTGGGCTCTTGCGCTTTCGCTCGCCGCTACTTGCGCAATCTCGTTTGATTTCTTCTCCTGCAGGTACTGAGATGTTTCACTTCCCTGCGTGTCGCTACTGAAGGACTATTGATTCATCCTCCAGCTGATAGCCCATGACGGCTATCGGGTTGCCCCATTCGGAAATCCCCGGATCAAAGCTTGTTGACAGCTCCCCGAGGCTTATCGCAGTCTTCCGCGTCCTTCATCGCCTATTGATGCCAAGGCATCCATCGTGCGCCCGTATACGCTTAGCAAGAAATTTTCCTCGCCAATCTCGTTACGTTGTAATTCTCCATAATTCCACAATAAAACTTCTATTGTCAAAGATCAAATGCTCAACCTCTCAACCAGCCCCGCTTGTGACGGACCCCGTATCGGGCGAACGAGTGCATATTATACCATATTTTGAGGGTGCAATGCAAGAGGGAATTTCAAAAAAGTGTTATATCGCCACAAACTAAACAAAATCCGCCGCGGAAGTGCAATATTTCAAACGCCATTTTGACCCCGTTTTTTAGCCTTCCTCGCCCAAACACCCCCTTCCAACTCCCAAATCTGCCGCGGACGCCCACCCAAATCTGCCGCGGAACCTAGCCAACTTACGCGCGTAATCTAGCTAAGTTACGCGCGTAATTCCGTGAAAACACGCGCGTAAAAAGAAAAGCGCGTCAAATCTGCCGCGGATGATTCTGACTTCACGAATTAGCGGTCCAGTAAAGCTTCTTCAAGCACCTTCGGGTTGATGCCATATTTCTGCGCAACCTCAACAAGATGATTGACTGCTGATTCCCTTTTATGTCTAAGCCTTCTCCTTGCCTTTTCTTCAAGTTCTGCGCATTGTAATTCAGAAAGTTGACCACCTAGCTCCCCTGCACCTAGAGCCCCAAATAGAACTCCACCTACGATCGCACCATTAATCACTTCTTCACGTTCTTTTGAGGTAATCATATCATCCACTGTTTTAGAGTAGGCTGACAGATATTCACTAACGGCCTCTTGAAAATCAACTGGACACTTCGCCAAGTTCTCCGCCAGCACACTTTGGCGTCTTTCATTTGGCAATTGACGATAATCCAACAAGCTTTCAACGCCAATTGGCGTAAACCATCCGCTTCAATCCCCTTCGCCAGCTTGAACCACTTGCCCGCCGAAGAGTAATCAGCAGGCAAGCGGCAGAGAGCCAAAATTTGAGCCTTCTTTTTCTTGTTATTTTCCGATACCGTGACCTTCTCAACCGTCTCGGAAGTTTCCTCTTCTTCCAATCCCTCGTCCTCAGCAAATACAGGAGCACATAAACAAACGGCACAAAACGCAAAAAAGATAGACTTCATAAATTTCGTTTCTCCTAAGTAAGCTACTTATTTCTTCCTCATTTTAATCTTGATATTTTTCGAATTCTTAATATTAAAGCGAATTGAGCCAACCTGCTTATAGTCTTCCAACTCAACTGTAATCGTGTGCCGTCCACGCAAAAGCGAGACTTCACCCACATCGGCCTCCTCACCATCAATTTCAACCGTCGCCGCATCTGGCTCAAATTCTGCATCCTTCTTCATCGGGACAAGCTTGATTTTCGGCTTCATCACAAAGAACTTGTTGATGCGTTTAGCGACCTCATTCAACGCCGCATCAATCGCATCCACGGTCAGCGATTGTTCATCATCGCCGCCCATACCCGCATCGCGTGCACTCTTTTCACTCTTGACATTGCCCGCCGTCACAATTTTGCCATTCAGCGCCTGCACCTGATACGTCACGCCAACTTTCACCGTCGTACGCTTCATCTCCGTGCCCGCAACCATCCCTTGCATCGTCTTCGTCTGCGGATCATCAAAAATAAGCTTGATGAAATACGGCGCCGCCACTGGTTCATTCTTTTCATCCGACTTCCCACTCAAAAGTTTCGCCTCGTCTGCCTCGCCAATCGAGTCCATCCGATGGCAAAACTCAATAAAGTCCGAATCAAAATACTCACCAGCCGACCCCACAAACTTATCCACCGCAATCAAAATCTGCCGCCCAAACACCGTTCCTTCCAATTGCGCCATCATTCCTTTGTAATGCGCCGTCGCATCCTGAAACCTCTTCACAGCTATTTCTGCCTGCATTCGATTATGTTGATACCGAATTTCACGATTAGCGCGGTCCATTTTCTCCGCATCCTCAGGCGAGGCCTTCTGAATATCCGCCTCCGAATAGGGCAATTCCTTGGCCGAAATTTGCACCTGCGGCGGATTCTACTTCTGCGTTCGCGTCGATGGCGTCTCAACCGATGCAATCTTCAGCATAATCTTGTTCACGCCTTCGGCAACATCTTCGTCATCTTCCGCCCACGCACCCATCACGCATGCGGCTGACATCGCAACCAACAACAACTTTTTCATTCTATCACTTTCATTTTGGGCCCAAACTTTTACTTTCCACAAAAGAGCCGAACGGACCCCTTTTCAACCCTCTGTGCATCACCCGTCCACAAAGCCCAACTCTGAGCCCTATCCCAAGCGACAGCACATATTATACCATATTTATCCTACGAATGTCTATAGCTATTTTTTTATCCAGAATTCAGCACTTTTTTTGAGTTTTCTACCTCTTTTTCTTATCCGCCCCCATTCTTTCGAGCCCTTCGACCCCCTTTCGCGAAATTTCTGCCGCGGCCGTCGACAATCCAACAGGCGAATTCCGACCAAACTCCTTTCCCTGCGGAAACAGCGCCCGCCCATTCCCATCCGCGGCAAACACATACCCAAGCCGCATATTCCCCGTCATGTACCAACATCCATTCATCGCATTTTCCGCGAGCGCCGTCATAGTGCTCGAAAAAAGCGGATAAATCGTCGACATTCATCTCCGTAATACACCCACCCTCTTGAATAGACTGCGACAAATCAGTCAAATCAATCTTATTCTTCGCCTGATTGATGCCTGTAATTGACGTCTATAATCGTAATCGCTTTCGCCGCGCCCCTCCCCCTTC
>CAVIVB010000021.1:0-7801 GCA_963645785.1 bacterium | reverse complement strand
GCACTTTTAAAAAACCCCCTTTTCGACCCCCAAAAAACCCCCTTTTCGACCCCCCAAAAAGGGGGTTTTCGTACCCCCGAAAACCCCCTTTTTTAATCCCAACCCTTAGCGCTGATGGCAAATTGTACTTGACCTTTTTATCATAAGGCGCGCGGGGCCGACCCAACCAGATGGCGCAAAAGGCATATCCTTATTCAAGAATTCCTTCTCAACAATCGTCCACGTCTTGCGCTCCGCCTCTGGCAACCCCGCGTCAACAATCAAACGATTGCGCCACGTTGAAGTGACGTCC
This sequence comes from bacterium, assembly GCA_963645785.1. Classification (GTDB taxonomy): domain Bacteria; phylum Verrucomicrobiota; class Kiritimatiellia; order RFP12; family UBA1067; genus UBA1067. The sequence continues at coordinate 7,509 of CAVIVB010000021.1, read as the reverse complement.
ACAGCAATCTCATTCGCACCATCCTTCAGCGCATCGGTCAGATCCACGCAAAACGGCGCACACCAAAGTTTCGCCACTTCGCGCCCATTCACCGACACCCGCGCGCAACTCGCCGCCAACTCGCCCAAGTCAAAAACAATCCGCCGCGCATCGCCCACCTTGAACGGCCGCTCCACCATGCGCGTATAGCGCCGCGTGCCCGAAAACCCCTTCTCCTCACGTGTCCCCGGCGCGTCACGCCACAAACCAAGCGGACGCGACCAACCATCCAACCGCTCCTCGCCACAAACTGCCGCGCCAAAATCCGCACGCCCCGTCTCCGGCTCCATCATGCGAATCTTCCCGTCCTTCACATAAACGAAACGCCCCTCGCCCGGCGCAAGCGTGACCGCAAGCGGCTCGGGCCAATCGCGCAACTTGACCACCCCCGAAAACGGCGCACGAAAATTCGCCAAAAAATAAATGCTCTCATCACCATCGCGCCGATGATACCAATAAGGCAAACCCTCCACATCAGGCGCCCAGTCAGGCGTAAAACTGCCGCGCACAATACGCCCGCCCTTAGCCTCCAACTCCGCAAGCCGCTTCTCCGTCTCGCCCAACAAAAACGTGCCCTCCGGAATCCACAACACGCGATAACTCATCCCATCCGGCAACACAAATCGCCCATCCTTCACATCCAGCCGCGTATCAAGCACATCGCGATTAAGATAGTCATACTTGTACCCCGCGCCAAAACGATCGCCCCGCTCATTCGGCTTGTGCCCAATCGCATCGCCAAGATACCACAAAATATCCACCACCGCCTTCCCGCGCTCCAACTCGTGCCCACACACAGCGAGGTACCGCGTGAACCCACTCATAAACGGCCACCACGTCTGCAACCTCAAAAACGGCGTGCCAATCCCCGACCCCAAACTCGACCCCGGCGGCAGCCCCCCAACAACCGGATTGTGCGTGTACGTGTGAAACACAAGATGCGTCACACCGCGGCACAAATGAACGTTTGCATCCTCCTTGCGCGCCTGCAACGTCTCATCAAACGTGAGCTGAAAACTCGTAAACGCCTCCGCACTCACACGCCGCTTCCCATAAATATGCGCGGCAGAAACACACGGCCGAACAGGCTTGAAATTGTGCGACGTCACAAACCCACCCTCATTATCAAACGGACTCCAAAACTCGCACATCGGCTCATCCGCATACTTCCAAAATCGCATCACATCGCCCGTCAACACATCACCAAACGCCGTCTCATATTGCGCCGTCAATCCATTCTCATGCGCAAGCCGCGCAATCGTCCCATAATAATTTTCCTCCACAAGTCGCGAACACGTCCGCCGCCAATCCAACAAAAATCGCTCCGTCTCCGCCTCACTCCGAATCACATACCCAAACAACGCCGGCAGCCACTCCCGCAACGCATACCCATTCATCCGCTCAAACTCCTCCTCCATCCGCGGCGTCCACCTCGCCGGCCCGCACTCCCAACTATCAACCAAAATCCCCGCCACCTTCTGCCCCGCAAGCGCCCCCTTCAAAAGCCGCCCAACATAATTACTAAACACAATCCCAAATCCCTCCGCGCTCATCTTGTCGCACTCCCAACCCGTCGCCTCCGCCGGCGCCGGCGAATTACGCCTCTTCGCATTGCAGTGCCCAAACACAAGCGTCATCATCCCCTCCGTCGCCACCGCCGCCACATTCGTCCCCATACTCAAATCGCGCAACGCCAACCCCGCCTTCGTCTCCCAATTGTCAAGCCGCGCCGCACCCGAAAGCCGCACATCAAAATACTTAAGCTCATGCGCATGCTCAACCTCAAACCGCCACTCCTTCGCCGCACGCGCCCCCTCCACCGCAAACGTCATCCCCGAATCCCAATCATACCACGCACCTTGCGGACACTCCCGCTCCCACACACACTCCCCATCCGCCTCCAACCGAAAATGAATCCCCGGCTCATAACACCAACCATGATTCATCTGCTGCGGACTCGGCAACACAATCGACCTCACCACCACCGGCTCCTCAAACTTAAACACGCGCACATCCCCATTCGTCACAACCTCATCCGCCCGCAACTCGCCCACCCGCTCCCCAACCGGCGCCGCAAAACTCACCTCCCCAATTTCGCAATAATCATCATCCTCATCAAACCGCGGCCGCTCCCCCTTCCGAAACGCCACCAGCCTCCGCATCGCCTTCTCCTTCCTCACCCACGGCCCGCCACTCATCGTCCACCCCGGACAATTCTGCATCTTGAACGTCAAACCCTCCGCGGCACATCTCCCCGCCAAATGCGCCACAAGCTCATCCCACTTCTCACTCAAACACGGAATCTGCTCCTTCACGCCCGGCCACGCCTCACCAAACTGCCCATGAAAAAATTGAATGCCCCCAACGCCCGCCTCCGCCAACGCCCGCACATCCTCCGTCAACCCTTCCTTCGACGCATTCCCACCAATCAAATGAAACCACGTCTCCGGCGCATCACGCCTCTCCACCTCCACCCGCGGCCCCGCGCTCGCCACCACACACATCGCGCTCGCCGCCACCACACATAAACTCTTCAGTACATTCATTGTCATTTCTTCATTTGTTTTCTTCATTTGTTTTAAGATCTAAAAATATACCCTTCTAAAGGGCTGACACATATTATACCATTTTTTACGTCCAAAAGTCAAGGAGAACTTTTTCACCTGTTGGAGCCGCAATCTGTTATATAGTGATTCACCCCCTCACCCTCCAAAACTGCCGCGGAGATGACACAATAAGTCCCCCTTCTGGGGGAAAGTAAAATGGAATAAAATGGTGGGACTGCCGGGAATCGAACCCGGAACCTACGGTTTAGGAAACCGTCGCTCTGTCCAGTTGAGCTACAATCCCTGGTTTGGGTACATTCTTTTCAAGCTCGCAGAAATTCCTCTTCATGATCTTTGCCGAAGAACTTCGTAGAGCGTAACTGCCGCGGCCACCCCTGCATTGAGCGATTCAAAACCGCCCGGCATGGGAAGCTCAGCAATGAAATCACAATTCGCGCGCACGAGCCGCGAGATGCCAGCGCCTTCCGCACCGACCACGAGCCCGACGCGTCCCTTGAAATCGATGTCAGTATAAGCCTTGGCGTCCGCGCCCCAATCGAGGCCCGTGAACCAAATACCGGCTTCTTTCAAGTCTTCCATCGCGCGCACAAGATTGACGACATGCGCGACGCGAAGATGTTCCGCGCCACCTGCCGAGGCCCGCACCACCGCGGGTGTAATGCCGCAGGCGCGGTCCTCTGGAATGATGACGCCCGTTGCGCCGACCGCACAGGCCGTGCGCAAGATGGAGCCCACATTCTGCGGGTCTTCCAAATGATCCAAAATCACGACAAGGGCGTTTTCATCTTCTTGAATATTCGCCAAAATTTCCTCAAAGCCAACGTATGGATAGCCCGTCGTCTTGAGTGCGACGCCTTGATGATGGCCGCCGCGCGTGAGCTTATCAAGCTGAACGCGGTCCATCGTACGAATCACAAGATGCCGCGCACGGGCCTCATCGCGAATGCGTTGAAGCTGGTCGTCCTCATCGGGGTAAGCCGGCGGCAAAATGATTTCGCTTGCCGTGCGGCGCCCAGCCGCAAGCGCTTCCTCAACGGGATTACGACCAAAGATCCACTCGCCACCAGTGACGAGTTCGTGCGGACCCTTCTTGTGATTCTTGTCGGCCATTTACTTCGACGAGACGCCCATCTTATAGCCGTTGAACTTATGCGTGTTGTAAAGCGGCTGTTTCGGGTCAACGGGGAGGCCCATCGACTTACGAATCGCGAGAAAATCTTGCACAGCCTTCTTGCCAACCTGATTCAACTTCGCACCATGGCCCGCGGCCAACAGCAACACTTGGCAATAGGCATCCGCATTCTCCGCGAACCATTCCGCCTCTTCAATATCGCGCGCGCCGCACACGATGCCGTGGTTTTCCATAAAGACGACATTCGACTTCTTGGACATGGCCGCGACATTTGCCGCGACTTCGTCCGTGCCCGGCGTGCCATACGGCGCGAGCGGAATCTGATTGAAGAAAATATCGGCTTCTGGATTGATGCCATTCGGCGGCACCTGACCCGCAAACACGAACGCATTGCAGTGCGGCGGATGGCAATGGACACATGCGTTCCACCCGGCCGTCTTCATCATCGCGATATGGACCCTCACCTCGCTCGTGCGCGGACGATACCCACACAACTGACCCGCATTCATATCCACAAGGCAAATATCCTCAACCTTCATAAAGCCCTTGCAGCAAAGGGTCGGCGAACACAAAACCAAATCTTCACCCACGCGCACAGAAAGGTTGCCGCCATTGCCGTCCGTGTAACCACGCGCATAAATGCGGCGGCCCATCTCGCACATCTGTTCCTTCACGCGGCGGATTGCCGGCGAGTTGAAGAACTTGTCGAGTTCCTTGCGGGTCTTCGGCTGAGGGCCCTTCTTCCAGTCGTACGCCCGATTCACGAGCGGCGGATTGATATAAAGCTTTTTGTCCATGCCGCATATTATAGCATATTTCTGTCCGCAATACAAGCCCCCTTTTATATCAATCCGCTTTTCGCGAATCACGCTCCTCTAGTCCACCTTCGGCAGATACGCAAAGCCTTTCGCCAGGTCCTCATCCGTCGGAATGTAGTCGCTCATCGTGCCGTCATTGAACTTTCCGTACGCAACCATATCGAAGTAGCCCGTCCCCGTCAAACCAAAGACAATCGTTTCGGCCTTATTTTCGGCCTTGCAACGAAGGGCCTCATCAATCGCGACGCGAATCGCGTGTGCCGATTCGGGCGCCGGGAGCGTTCCTTCCACACGGGCAAAAAGTGTCGCGGCCTCGAAGACTTTCGATTGTTCGACCGAACGCGCCTCAATCAAGTGCTGATCATAGAGCTCCGAAAGTGTCGCGCTCATACCATGGTAGCGAAGCCCACCCGCGTGCGATGGCGATGGAATGAACCCACTCCCGAGCGTGTACATCTTCTGGAGCGGACACACCCGACCCGTATCACAGAAGTCATACGCATATTTGCCGCGCGTCAAGGATGGGCAGCTCGCCGGCTCCACCGCAATCATACGATAATGATCTTCGCCGCGCAACTCCTGCCCCATAAACGGCGCAATCAAACCCGCCAAGTTCGAACCGCCGCCCGCGCAACCAATAATCAAATCCGGATGCACGCCGAGCTTCTTCAACGCCGCCTGCGTCTCAAGCCCAATAATGGACTGATGCAAGCAAACCTGATTGAGGACGCTCCCCAGCAAATATCGCGCGTTCGGCAATTTTGCCGCGGCCTCCACCGCTTCCGAAATCGCACAACCAAGCGATCCCGTCGTCCCCGGATGTTCCGCGTTGATCTTCTTACCAATCTCCGTTGTCATCGAAGGTGACGGCGTGACATCCGCCCCATACGTGCGCATCACTTCGCGGCGGAAAGGCTTCTGCTCATACGAGCACTTCACCATATACACGTGGCACCGCAAACCAAAGAATGCGCTCGCCATCGACAGCGCCGTGCCCCACTGCCCCGCACCCGTCTCCGTCGTCACATCCTCGAGCCCCTGCTCCTTCGCGTAGTACGCTTGCGCAATCGCACTATTCAACTTGTGCGACCCCGATGTGTTGTTGCCTTCAAATTTGTAGTAAATCTTTGCCGGCGTCCCAAGCGCCCTCTCCAAAAAGTACGCTCGCACCAATGGCGACGGACGATACATCTTGTAGAAGTCACGCACCGCCTCCGGAATCGGAATGTACGGCGTCGTGTCATCCAACTCTTGCTTCACGCATTCCTTACAAAAGACCTGCTCCAATTCTGCCGCGGTCACCGGCTTCAACGTCGCCGGATTCAACAAAGGCGCGGGTTTCTTCTTCATGTCCGCGCGCATGTTGTACCACGCCTTTGGCAGCTCATCTTCCGTCAGATACGTCTTATATGGTATTTCGTTATTCATTTTTTTGTCCTTCTTTTTTGTTTGTTCCTTTTTGGGGTTTATTAAAACTCGAACGGCCCCGCTTCTTCCCGAAGCAAGGCCGCCATCAAATCCTCAATCAAGAGACAAAACGATGCGATTACCTCGCTCCAGGAGCGCGGCACCACCACCAGTTATTGTTCTTGACAAAATTCATAAATCGAGTGTTCCTTTGAACGGCGCATATTATACCATATTTGCCCATCCGCCGTCAAGGGGGTATTTTAACTTTTTTTTAGCCGCGGCAAGGAAGACGCTCCACGCGCGAACCAAGCGAACAAATCACCTCGTAAGCATGCGTCCCTTTCAATGCGGCCCAATCGTCCGGAGTAATGGTTGCGTCCCCTTCTGTGCCGAGGCATGTCACATCATCACCAGGCTGGACGTCAGGAACAGTTGAAACATCAACCGTTGTATAGTCCATCGAAATACGCCCGATGACGGGACAATACTTCCCGTGAATGATGACGTGGCCGCGATTGGAAAGCGCGAGGGGGAGTCCATCGGCATAGCCCGCCGAAATGGTGGCGACACGCGTGGACTTATTTAGGCACCAGGTGCGGCCATACCCAAGCGTCGTGCCAGCAGGCAAGGTGCGAACTTGTGCAACGCGCGTTTTGAGCGTCAGGACTTGCTCAACCGAAAGCGCACGGCGGCCATTCGGGTCGAACGAACCATGCAAATTGATTCCCGTGCGAACCATGTTGAAAGGTGGCTGCGCGGCTTGCGGAAAATTGTTAATGGCGTCCGACGCGGCGATATGAATCTTCTTGAAATGGAAGCCGTCCAATTCTGCCGCGGAAATGAGGTTTTTGAAGTTCTCGATTTGTGCCGCGGTGAATGGGTCGGTTGGGTCGTACGCCATTGGGCAATGCGAGAAAATGCCTTCGCAATCAAGGTTTGGCAAAGCACGCACCTCGCGCATCACATGGGGTGCGTCCGCAAGAAGAATGCCGAGTCGCCCCATACCAGAATCGATTTTGAAGTGGACGCGCGCAGTCTTATTGAGGCGCACGGCGGCCGCAGAAATCTGCCGCGCTTCATTGAGGTCGATGACAGGGAGAATGATATCTGCCGCGACCATCGGTTCGATTTCATCTGGCAAAACAGATGAGAGGAGCTGGACGTCCTTATCGAAGCGGCCCGCGAGTTGGAGGGCTTCGAACGGTTCGGCCACGCCAAAGCCCGCGCACGAAGTTTGTGCGAGGGCTTCAGCATACGCTTCAACGCCCAGCCCATACGCGTTCGCCTTCAGAACGGCGAGGACGCGGGCAGGCGCAACGAAGTGGGCAATGCGCTCATAATTGCGTGCGAGCGCGCCGAGGTTGATTTCGACGCGGACGCGACGCTTGAGATTTGCCGCGGTGTTCATTTTGCGTAAGTTCCTTCAGCTGGAACAGGAAGTGCCGCGGGGGCGGCTGGCGCGGCAGGTTCGGCGGGGCGCGGCGCAAGCACAAGGCAACTCGTCTTCACGATGTGGCGCTTCATAATGAAGAGACTCCAAATC
>CAVIVB010000020.1:0-11528 GCA_963645785.1 bacterium | reverse complement strand
CCTTTACAGCCTTGGTAGTGATCCATCGGGCATCATTGATTGGGATTCGACTGTAAACTACAATGGGTTGCAGATGCCGGCTTGGCAGGCGTATCGTCGTGATATGGCGCTTGGTATGTTGCCGGATGGTGAGTACCATGAGGAGTATGCCGACACGCGTGATGTGGATGGCGATGGCATGCCGGATTGGTGGGAAGATATTTATGGAATTGATACGGGGAGCAAGGCGGATGCGTTTGCGGATCCGGATCATGATGGTCTTTCGAACTATCAGGAATACTTGATTTCGGAAGTTGACTGTATCAAGGCGATTAGCCCGGTCATGACGTGCAGTGGCGCGAATCAAGCTGAGACCGACTACTTCTTGCGTTTGACAGAAGGAGAAAATGCGGGGCAGTATTTGGGTGAAATTTATGCGGATCATGACTTCATGGAAGACGACAATGAAGATGAGATCAATACAGACCGCACGCTTTATGATCCTTATTCGGATTATGATGAGGATGGGTGGACGGCTTGGAGCGAAATGCGTTATTCTACCTTCAAGTCGGGGATTGCCGCGCGTTTCATTTCGCACCTTGTGGGTGAGACTGAAGTGAAGGATTTCCCGATCCCGGTGGTGCATGCGACGTTGCGGTATCATGGTGAGATTGGGACGAACACGGATGCAGTTGTGGTGATTGAGGCTTATGCGGGCAACAATCTCCAGAAGCAACCGACTGCAACTTATCGTGTGAAACCTGGTCAAACGCAGAGCCGTACGGTCTATTTGGGCGGATGGGAAGATCGTGTGGTTCATGGCACATTGACGCCGGGGCATATCGTGACGGGGATGAATAAGATTTCGCTCCAGTATGCGTTTGTGCAGCCGGATGATCTCTTTGCTTGTACGATTGGTGGCATCGGTCCATAGTCTGGAACGTATTCGGAGATGCGCGAGGCTGTTGCGACCTATGGAACAAATGTGGTTGTGAGTGCCAAGGAGTTTGAATGGCAAGATAGTATGGAGCTCGATGGCGAGCGGACATCTTTGCAGGTTTCGGTAGATGAGCAAACTCAGAAGGGGCACCTTTTGATGGGTGATGTGCGTGTGGGACAGGTTGATCTTGTAACGGGAGACTTCACCTTCGACCTTGGTAAGCTTAAGAATTATTGTGAAGCAGGTACATATATTTTGTATCAGCAGTGTTTCTTCCGTTTGAGTTATGAATCGAAGTTACCAACCTTGCAGATGGATAAACTTCCAGTATCGCTTGCAACGGCAGATGATGGTGTCTTGACAGAAGGCTCGACGGCATTTGTCGCGTACATTGATATGATCGGTGATGGTAGCTTCACGCCGGGTGTGGACCCGATTGGATTTGTGAAGAATGTGGATGTTGGCTGGGATCAGATTCCGGAGCTTGTCATTGAGATGACTGATTCTTCTCAGGCGGCGGGGCAGCGCTTTAGCTATGGTGAGGTAGAAAATAGTGAGGCGATTCAAATTGTACGTATTGTGCGCACATCTATCAATGGGTCTGAAAGGAATGTTAAGCGGAGAATTGTGTATAATCGCACCGCGGCAGATGTGGCGCGCAAGACTGTGTATGAGGCTGATTTTGTGACGGATTCGAAGTTTGGTCTTGACTGGTCGAGCTTGCGTTCGGACATTCTTGCGATGGATGGCATGAATCTTCGTGATGTGACCTCTGTCGGGTATGTGGTCGTCACGAATGAAGGCTCGATTCTGAATATTGATTCGTCTGAGATTATCAATTCCTTCACGGTTGAGTACGCGGCAGAAGCTTCGCGGCCGACATGTCAGACGCCGAGCACAAACTCGTATGGTATTGTTGAAGCGGCACGTCCGACCTTTACATGGACGGGGCCAGATGGTTACACGGCCTTCCGGTTGCAGATTGGTAATGCGGAGGGCGAATGGATTTACACGAATGAGTTGTCTGTGTTGCCACCGCGTGATTCGTCTTCGCGCTATACGTGGACGGCGCCGATCTTCATTGGTACGAATGTGTGCAATGATGCGTGGGCACTTGATAATGGTAAGACTTACAAGTGGCGTGTTGCAATGTACAACGCGAAGTTCTCGGACACGACGGATGAGACGTTGTGGAGTGACGCGGCAGAATTCCGCACGGCACTTGCGCCGAATAACAATCTCAAGACGAGTTATGGCACGGTGCAGGTCAATATTGGTTACTTTGGCCCTGCGACAAATGATTTGAGTTCGGTCATTGTTCAGCTCTTCCGTTCGGCCGACTTTACGGGTACACCGGCAGCACAGTCGCGGCTCTTCAATGTTGATGGCAAGGTAGGCGCATTGACGAACTTGCAGACGGTCGTCTTCAATGGTCTTGCAGACGGCGACTATTATGCGATGGCCTTCATTGACCGCAATGGGAATGGCACGCGTGAGAAATATGAAAGCTGGGGTTACGCGGCACAAGTTGGTTTGAATCTTCAGGCGATTTGGACGCCGCTGGCGGCCACGGTCGATTCGGCGACGACAAAGATTCCGTCGGTGGATCTCTTTATCGAAGACACGGATATCAATCAGAGTGATGTTCTTGATATCTTTGAAGATGAGTCTATCTTTGTGACGGCTGCAACGAGCAGTTCGGGTGCGGATACAACTGATGTGGACGGCGATGGTTTGACAGGAGATGAAGAGACTAGCGATACGTATACGAATTCGCAGAAGTGGGATACGGATGGCGATGGCTTGCCGGATGGTTGGGAAGCACGCTTTGCGGATACAGATCCACTTATGGATGATGACGATACGTGCGCGGATGGCGATGTGATGGCTTACGCGGAAGAGACGCGAACATTAGTCACGGATAAGGCGGGCAACTCCTACTTACTCAATCCGACGACCCAAAACGTTCGAGTTGGTGATACGCTCAAGCCGACGCAGTTGGTGACGATGTATACGTATGGCTCGAAGTATGGCCTTGGGACGAACCTTGTCACGGGCACAGACTTTAAGGTGGACAAGATGGAATCGGTGAAGGTTGTTCTTGTTCACGCACAGGTGTTTGACGCCTACGGCTTCAACCAGAAGACGGCCATTGTCAATGACGAAGCGGTTCATACGAAGGCGTTTACAGCCCTTGATAAGTATTTGCTTGTGAGGTACTTTGCTGCGATTGGCATCAAGGACGCCAATGAAGAGGCCATGAATAAGAATAAGACATGGTCTGACTTCACGCTGAAACCAGGGGATACTGATAATGATCGTGACGGCGTTGCGGATGGCTGGGAACTTTATGTGATGTTTGGACCGAATGGCGTTGACTCGGCTCGGCAGTACAATAAGCCGGCAGAGGCTCCGATTAGTCCTTGGACCTTTGATGATCGTGCGAACGATACAGATGGCGACGAGCTTGAGTTGGTTGGTGAGTATAACCGGGGCAAAGCTCCGATGAATCCATGGAACAAGTATACGCTCAACGATGAAATTAATGATAAGGAAGCATCGGAATTCAATATCGCGTCGGGTGAGACGCAGCTCGCAGATGATGATCATGATGGGCTTTCGAACTGGGCAGAATATCTTGCGACGAAAGCGGGATATGGAGATGGCGTTCGCTTCCAGGTGGATGATGATTACTCTGTGAGTCGTCAGAAGAATGCAAGTTATGTGCTTGACTACTTCCGCCCGGTCACCTCGGGTGACTACGCGGGTTGGTATGTGGGTGAAGCGCGCGATGAAGCGGGAACACATTTGATTGCTGATCACGACTTCATTGAAGATTGGTGGGAAGACCTTTATGGCGTCAACTTCGCCAACCGCTATGTCTATGACTTCTACGCGGATCGCGATGGCGATGGTTGGTCAAATTGGGCGGAAGCGCGTGCGGATACGGATCCGACACGGATAGCAACACTTGGCATTGAGAATTTGGCTATTGCGGAATACCCTGTGCCACTTATTAAGTTTGTTGTTAATAGCAGTGATGAGCGCGTTCAGGAATCTGCGATCGTGATCCAGGCTTGGAATGATGCTGATTTGAATGGTGTGCCAGACGCTATTTGGCGCATTGGATCTTCGGATGAGGGGACTAGCATGACAACAAACTCGAGCATGCGTTATTTAGGTGTTTGGCAAGACAAGGTTAAGAAGGCCTATTTGTCGCCAGGGGCTGTGACTCCAGCCTCAGTGAGAGTCAATGTGCGTGACACCTCTACAACTTGGATCTATTTGCTTTCAGATGTTGTCAGTAAGTCTGATCCGACAAAGGGTATTATCAAGTTGCGGAGCGATGTGTATGAGGTGAGCGATGAAAACATACGTACGGCTGAGCTTGGCACAATCAATTATCTGACGGGTGAAATCCAGGTTTACTTCCCGTTGTTGAATGGTGAGGTAACGCTTCGCGAGCCTCGTGTGTACGATGCAAATGGAAATGTGATCATGTGGGATTATGTTACGATTAATCTTGAAGATTCGTATTTCAAGGTGACGTATGATACGGCTGTTCCTGGTAAGACTTTTCCTGCGACGTTCTACTTGACGGATGCGCAAGAAGCTTCGTCTGCATCGAAGGGTCATTTGCGTGAAGGGTTGAATACCTTCCTTGTCTTTGCGGATCTTGATGATGATGGTGCATTTACGCCAGGTGAGCCGTTTGGCTTCAAGCGCAATGTTTCCGTTGGCTGGGACAAGATTCCTGAGCTTGAGATTTCGCTCTCGCCATATGGTACAGCTATTCCGCGAATGGATCTTGCGGAAGATTCGGTTTCAGCCGATAATGATTGGGAAGCAGGAACGAATACACAATATAGTTCGGTGTTGGATAGTCAGCGTGTTCGCATTGTTCGCACGGCGGTGAATGGCAAGACTGAATATAACGGCAAGAGCGTGAATGGGGTTGTGTTTAACCACGTGATGGACTTTACGAAGCGCACGACCCTGACGGAAGCGGAAGTTATTCGTGGTTCGCGTTATGATCTTGACTGGGGCAAGTTGACAAATGCGGTGATCGCGGCAAATCTTTCGCCGGCGGATATTTTGACTGTTGAGTATCGGGTGGTTCTTGGGGATGGTTCGGTGCGTCCTCCTGCAGAGTCAAACAATGTGGTTTTGTCCTTCACGAAGACATTTGATTCGATCCGTTCGGCTCCGACTGCGGTTTCGCCTTCGACGAATAGTTATTATAAGCTCCTTTCGGCTCAGCCGACATTCCGGTGGACGGGGTCATCGAAATATACGGCGTTCAAGATTGAAGTCTACAAGGCTTCGAATACAGATGAAGTTATTTGGACGAGTGGATTATGTGCGATGCCCGCGTTGATGCCGGAAGGTTATTCCTACACGGCTCCGCTCTATGTGGGCGAGACAAACGTGGAAGGGAAGGCAGTCCTTGAGGACAACACGGTCTACTGTTGGCGTATTGCGCAGTACAATGCGAAGTTCTGTTCCGACAAGGCACTGAGTGATCAGGATGCAGTGTGGAGCGAGATGTCCTACTTCATGACGGCGACCGATTCTGAACGTGCGGACTCTGGGTATGGTCGTGTGGAGGCGGATGTTCGGTACTATGGTCCGGCGGCGGCTACGATGCAGCAAGTGACGGTTGAAGCGTATGCAACAGCCGACTTCAAGGGGAATCCAGTTGCACGTGTGCGTCTCGGTGGCGCGAGCAACCTTTCTTCGCTCAAGAAGTATACGGCCACCGCGGACGACTTCATGGTCAATCAACCAAATGCGGAATTGGATGGTCTTGCGCCAGGCGACTACTATTTGCTTGCGTATATTGATGTCAATACGAATGGCGTGCGTGATGCTTATGAACCGTGGGGGTATGCTTGCCAAGTTGGTAAGGTGACTGCATCTGATGATGGCAAGTATCGGATTTGGGAGCCTGACGCCATCAAGGTGAAATCTGTCAAGGAAGGCATTTCTTCTGCTATTATCTTCATGGAAGATACGGATGTCAATCAAAACATGACGCCAGACTGTCTTGAAGATATGAGTGGGTGGGATGCCTCGACTGAGGCAGAAGATGATACAGGTGATGGTACTACAGGTACAACTTCGAGGGCGGATGCGGATGGCGATGGATTAACTGCATTCGAGGAAGAAGAGGAAGCCACTGATGCGACGAAATGGGATACGGATGGCGATGGCATGCCAGATGGTTGGGAATGTAAATTTGCGGGAACAGAGCCGAATGATCCTGACGCGATGACTTGCGCGAACGGCGATGTGATGGCGTTTGCGGTTGTCAAGCGGACCGTGATTAAGGTTGAATCAACAGCAGTTGATGATTCACCAACCTATTACATTGTGCCGGAAGGCTCTGTTGTTCCAAAGGGTGGCGAGGATGTTACTGGCCAGACTTTTGAAACAGCCTATTCGTATGGCCCGGAAAGCACAGTCTCTTTGCCGCTTTCGAATGGTGGATACCTTGGCGTGGGTCGTGCGGTGACAGTTCCTGCAACGCAGACTTATAAACTTGCAACCGTGACGACTTATACGAACAACGGGGATGGTGATGGTAAAACGCCTTGCGTGGTCGGCGCATCTGAAGTTCTCTTTAAGGATAATGCTGTGATTGAGGAAGGTATGGTGGTGAACAATTATGCCGGTTCAATCTGGACAATCGCGGGCAAAACGGAAACAGGTGAGTATCTGTGTGGGGCCATTACGAATTTCACAACTACGGCGTCCAATGTTGTTACGAGCGCGGCAAAAGATGTTGAGGTTTCACTTGGTGAAAACCGTGTTGTGGGTGTGGATGGAATCTACGAAGATGTCCCGGTGGCACTTGTCCATGCACAGGTCTACGACAAGTACGGCTACAACTCGAAGACAGCTGTTGTTGTTGAGGAGGCCGTCAACACGAAGCCATTCACGGCACTTGATAAGTACCTTGTGAGCCGCTACCTCGAAGCGAATGGTATTGGTGATGAGGACACAATGAATCGCAATCGGTTGTGGGCAAACTACACGCTTAAGCCAAACAATTTGGATAACGATTGCGATGGCGTTGCGGATGGATGGGAGCTTTATGTGATGTTCGGTCCGAATGGGGTGAAGTCCGCGGTAAATTATATGTTGCCATCTGAGACGCCAATCAATCCGTGGACGTACGATGATGCACGTACTGCGGCCCCAGACAAGGGTGGGCTCAAGGTTATTGAAGAGTATGACCGCGGCAATTGTCCGACGAATCCATGGGATGTGGATACGGATAAGGATGGCGTGGGTGATTACTATGCGTACCTCTACCACTTGAAGGGTGGTCATTCGGGTGATGACAATGACGGTGACGGGCTTTCGAACTATGCAGAATACCTTATTTCTGAGGTGTTTGGCTTCGCGAAGCTTGACCCAGATAATCCGAAGACAGATGGCTCGTGTGTAGACTACTTCCGTAAGGTTACGGGTTCTTATGGAGATGGCTCTTTGTACTTTGGTGAAATCTTTACTGACCATGATCAAGTGGATGATCAATGGGAAGCGGCCTATAGGCAGAATGCAAATCGTGAGGTTTATGATCCAAATCGTGATGACGATGGCGATGGATGGTCGAATTGGGCTGAGTCTATGGCCGGCACGAATCCAGGTGTGAAGGAGTCGACGATTACGGGTGAAGTTTTGCCTGCCTATCCGATTGCGACGGTTGAGGCAACAGTCTATTGGGCTGGGAATGCAACGATTACGAACGCGATTGTCTTCAAGGCGTGGAACGAAGAAACTGATGCGGAGATGGTGAAGGCTCCAGATGCTGTTTGGACGGTTGGTTCGGCTACGAGCACCTCGAATGCGGTGAAGAACATTGGTGTGAAGCCAAAGACAACGGTGACCTACTATTTGAGTGCGGCGGGGTTGTTGACTCCGGGCTCAATCAATATCGAATTCAATGATATTGGGTATAATCGTGTGACAACTTCAATCGGCACCTTCACGGTTGTCAGCTCGGTCGAGGGTGAATCGGGCGAGATGCAATGGCATTCGTTTGCGCATGATCGTAATGGGGAAATTTATTTCTCCGCGGCAAATTGTGCGGAAGTCAAGATTGGCACAGTCAATTATGACACAGGTCTTGTGACGATTGATTTTGCGAATGAAGCTTTGAACGGAACAGCCTGGGCGCTTATCAGTACAGAAAACGACATTGATTATTATGACGAATTGACGCTCGCGAATAGCCGTGTTCGCATCACATGGGAAGCGAAGGAGCCGAGTTCGTTGGGGCGTGGACATGCGACTTATCATCTTGCGCAGGCTGATACGGGAACTTCAGGTCTTGGGTATTTGCGTGAAGGCACCTATAAGTTTATCGCCTTTGAGGATTCGGATGGTGATGGGGAATATACACCAGGTGATCCGTTTGGCTTCGTGTATGGCGTGGATGTTGGTTGGTCGGGTGCCGAATTTGAGGTCGAGTTGACCGAAACGCATCCAGTGTTTGGCCGTGTCAATCTTGTCACGGGTGAGGATGATCGCACGACCCGTTATGGCTTGGAAAGTGGAAACTGGACGAATCTCGTCGAAGGCACACTGAGCGGTGGCACAAAGGAACGTGTGCGTGTGGTGCGGACGCTTGTGAATGGTTATGTGACGGGTGGCACAAAGTCAGATAATAACCGGCTGTCAGTTGTCAATCGTGTGGTGATGGATAAGTGGTTTGATCTTAATGTGCGTGCCTATCTTCATGAAGGTGATTTCATTGATGAGAACAAGCATGATCTTGATTGGGTGAACTTTGAAACGGAAGTGCGTGACGTGCTTGCGTCTGAGCCCGTGATGATAAATAACAAAACTATATATCTTGATCCTCAGCAAGTTACCTATCGAATTGTGTTTGGTGATGGTTCGGTTGATGCAAAGGCGACGAACAATCTTTTCAAGACGGCATTCGTTCGTGAGTTTGATTCGGCCAAGGTGAATGATCAAGGAGAAGATAATCGTGTTGTGGCGGAGAAGCTTTCTGTCACGGCTGAGAACGGTGTTGTTTATGGGACTCACCCCACCTTCCGTTGGACAATGGGTAAGCGTAATACCTATACGGCTTTCCGGTTGCAGATCATGGATAAATCGGAGGCGATTATTTATGATTCTGATTACAGACGTGCACCACGTGTTGATGCGGACGGGTATTATTCGTATACGCTACCAGAGTCTATTGGGGATCAGATGAAGAAATCTTCTCGCATCCTTGGAGCGATTGGGAACTATAAGGCTCGTGTGTCAATGTATAATTCTAAGTTCAGATCGACAGACGAATGGTCAGATGAGGTCAGCTTCTCAACGGCTGTCAATGCGCAGCAAGAGATGAGTGACCATGGGTATTCAACCATTGCAGTCTCGGTGAAATATGCAGGCCCAAGCGATGTGCTTGCAAAGTGCGGCTCCACGAATCAGCTGAATGGTATTATTCGCTTGCAGGCCTTTACAACACCTGATTTTAGCGGCACACCCGTCTCGCAGACAATTGTTGTCAATAAAGATGATGCTATGAAGACAAAAGATAGTGTTGCGGATACGGCGAACAATCTCCCGAATGCCTGGGCGATTGGGTTGCCTGCAACGGGAACATATTATCTGCGTGCATACATTGATTCCGATGGCGACTTCGAAAAGGGCGAGTGGGAGTCGTGGGGTTCGGTTGGACCTGTTACGCTCTCGACTAACGATGTTGTTGCGCCAGTTGTTGGCCTTTATATTGAGGATGCTGACACAGATGGTGATTGGTTGCCAGACGCTTGGGAATATGCGGCAAATGGCTGGACGGGCACCTGGAATTCTGTAAAGAACAAGAAGACGGCAAATGTGAATAGCGACGGGAAGATCCTCTTTAGTGGAACAACCTTTGTGAATGCAACAAATAATCTCGCGGGCATCTCAACAGGACTTGATGGTGCATCGTTGACCATTTTCCAAAATGGAGATATTGCAAGCATGTTGGGCCTCTCAACTTCGTCCTGGCAGTCTATTGATGATATCCGCGCGGCCGTGCAGAAGCAAATGCGCATTCAGGAACAAACATTCAAGATCACGTCAATCTCGTTGGATCAGAATGGAAAGCGCGTCATTTTGACAGTGGATGCGGATGTTGCACTCTCTGTTGCAGGTGAGCTCGTTGCAAATATTTACAACATTACGGGGCTTGTGACATCGAAAGATGTGACGATCAAGATCTTCAAGAAGAATACTCTTGCGGAAGCAGATTGGACATATGTGACGTCGAAGACGGTGTCAATTGGACAGGGCGCGCAAACGGTTGAGGCTACATTGGAAAATGTCAACTTCAAGAGTGGATTCTACAAGGTTGAAGTCGTTGAAGAGTAAGCTTCGAAAAAGGAAAAAGGCTTAATAATAGAGGTAAAATGAAGAAGTCAATTAGAAAAGTTCTCGTAGTCAACTCGGGTTCGAGTTCGCTCAAATATCAACTCTTCGATATGAAGACGGAAACTCGTCTTGCGAAGGGGCTTGTGGAACGCATTGGTGCAGGTGGTCCAGCGAATCACGCTGAAGCCCTCAAGAAGGTCGTTGCAGATCTTGGTAATCCGACGGACATTGATGCAATTGGGCATCGTGTGTTGCATGGCGGGGAGATTTTCAAAGATTCTGTCTTGATGAATAAGTCGAACATGACCAAAGCAAAGAAGCTTGTCAAGTTTGGCCCATTGCATATGCCTGCAAACTTAGGTGGCATTGAGGCGTGCGAGAAGATCTTCAAAGGCGTTCCGAATGTTGGTGTATTTGATACGGCCTTTCATCAGACGATGCCCGATTGTGCTGCGATGTATGCAATTGATCCTAAGTATTATAAGAAGTATGGCATCCGGAAGTATGGTTTTCATGGAACCTCCCATAAGTTCATTACACAGACCGCGGCAAAATTTCTTGGCAAGCCACTTTCGCGGGTGAATCTTGTGACATGCCACCTTGGGAATGGTTCCTCACTCGCGGCAGTTAGGGCGGGCGAGGTTGTAGATACGACGATGGGCTTGACACCTCTTGCAGGACTTGTGATGGGAACGCGGTGTGGCGATATTGATGCGGCAGCTGTTCTTTCCATCATGGAGTCCGATGGCGTTTCGCCTGTGGAGATGGACACGATTCTCAATAAGAAATCGGGTCTTCAAGCGATTTCTGGTGTCGCGGGTGGAGATTGTCGTGATATCTGTTCAAAGGCTGCGAAGGGTGATCGTATGGCTGAACTAGCACTTGAAATGCTTGCCTATCGTACAGCCCTTTATATTGGTGCCTATAACACGGTCGTTGGTGGTGCGGACGCGATTATTATGACGGGCGGCATCGGTGAAAATTCCGATGAAGTAAGAGCGCGCATTATCAACCGTCTTTCGGCGTTGGGAATTCGTCTTGATCGTCAGATGAATAAGAAGACGCATGGGTCGACGGCGATTATTTCGGCAAAGGGTTCGAAGATCCCTGTTGTTGTGTTGCCGACGAATGAAGAGTTGATGATCGCTCGCGATACGGTGCGTGTTTTGACTAAGTAATTTAGGAGATTTATAGAATGAGTGCAATTTCTGATATTATTGCAAAA